>JAJYIO010000001.1 GCA_021790035.1 bacterium
CGTAGCTTGGATCCACTGGTGGCGAAGATTCCACATGGAAGGACGCCGTCCGCGTGAGACTTCGATCCTCGCAGGCTCGGGCTGTGACTCGAGGGAACCCGCTGGTTCCGTGGACGCATGAAGCTCGAGGCTCCTGGTAGCATGGGTTTCCCGCGGAGCCGGGACCCGCCAGGACCCATCCGGACGAAGGTGCAAGAGATGCAGGAAAGATACGAACCACAGGCCATCGAGCGGCGCTGGCAGGAGGCCTGGTCCAGCGAGCGGGTCTTCGAGGTCACGGAGGATCCCAGCCGGCAGGCCGACACGTTCTACGCCCTGACGATGTTTCCGTATCCCTCGGGAGATCGCCTGCATATGGGCCACATGCGCACGTATACGATCACCGACGCCATCGCCCGGTACCAGCGCATGCGGGGTCGCCACGTGCTGCAGCCGATGGGCTGGGATGCCTTCGGACTGCCCGCCGAGAACGCGGCGATCAAGCGTGGCATCCATCCGGCCAAGTGGACGTGGGAGAACATCGAGTACATCCGCGATCAGCAGATGAAGCGGATGGGATTCTCGTACGACTGGACGCGCGAGATCGCCACCTGCTCGCCCGATTACTACCGATGGAACCAGTGGTTCTTCCTCAAGCTCCACGAGCACGGCCTGGCTTACCGCAAGGAGGCCGCGGTCAACTGGTGCCCGAGCTGCGCGACGGTCCTGGCCAACGAGCAGGTCATCGACACCCGAGCGGAGGGACCGGGCGCCGAGAAAGCCGCAGCGACCCAGGGTCGTTGCTGGCGGTGCGAGTCGGTGGTCGAGAAGAAGAAGCTCATGCAGTGGTTCTTCCGCGTCACCGACTATGCCGATGAGCTGCTGACGGCCATCGACGAGCTGCCGCAATGGCCCGAGAAGGTGCGTGCGATCCAGCGGCACTGGATCGGCAAGTCGACCGGGGCCGAGCTGGTGTTCCGGGTCAAGGAGCCCTCCGGGCGGGCCGGCGGCTCGACCGAGATCCGGGTGTTCACGACCCGGCCGGACACGGCCTGCGGAGTCACGTATGTCGTCCTCGCGCCCGAGCATCCGCTGGTCCAGGAGCTGACCACTCTTGAGCACCGCGAGGCGGTCGAGGCCTTCATCGGCCGGGTCGCGGCCAAGAGCGAGATCGAGCGGACCTCTGCCGAAGGCGAGAAGGAAGGCGTCCCGATCGGGGCGATGGTCACGAACCCCTTCACCGGCGACGAGGTGCCGGTCTGGATCGCCAACTACGTCCTCTACGAGTACGGGACCGGGGCCGTGATGGGTGTTCCGGCGCACGACGAGCGAGACTTCGACTTTGCTCGCAAGTACGGCCTGCCCATCCGGCAGGTCATCCTTCCCCCGAACGACGATCCCGGTGCGGCGTCCGTTGCGGTGGCCCAACCAGCCACGACCCCGGGCGGCCTGCGCCTCGATGTCGGTCTGCTGCAGGCCTTCACCGAGCCCGGGATCATGGCCAACTCGGGGTCGTTCGACGGGATGCCGAGCGCCGATGCGATCGCGGCAATGACCCGCCACGCCGAGCAGGGAGGTTTCGGTCGCGCCCGCGTCACCTACCGACTTCGCGACTGGCTCATCAGCCGGCAGCGTTACTGGGGCACCCCGATCCCGATGGTGCACTGCCCGGCCTGCGGCACGGTCCCCCTGCCGGAGAGCGCACTCCCGCTAATCCTCCCCGAGAACGTGCAGTTCACCGGGCACGGCAAGAGCCCGCTCCTGTCTGCTCCCGACTGGGTCAACACGACGTGCCCGAAGTGCGGCGGACGGGCCCAGCGCGAGACCGACACGATGGACGGGTTCATCTGCTCGTCCTGGTATTTCATGCGCTACGTCGACGCCCGCAACGACCGCGCTCCGTTCGATCCGGCCAAGGCGCGCTACTGGCTGCCCGTCGACCTTTATGTCGGCGGCGTCGAGCACGCCATCATGCACCTCTTGTACTTCCGCTTCTTCACCCGGTTCTGCCACAAGCTGGGCCTGGTCCCGGCTCCCGAGCCGGTCACCCGTCTCTTCACCCAGGGCACGGTCCGGTACAACGGCCAGCGCATGAGCAAGAGCAAGGGCAACGCGGTGTCGCCCAACGATCTGGCCGACGAGTTCGGCGCGGACACCGCGCGGGTGTTCACGCTCTTCGCCGCTCCGCCGGAGTCCGACCTCGACTGGGTCGACTCGGGGGTCGAGGGCATGTTCCGCTTCCTGAACCGCGTCTGGCGCAACGTGTACGACGTCTTGCGGCTCGAGGGCCGCGAGGCGGGCCCGCAATCGGCCGCTGCAGCCAAGGAGATGCGCCGGCAGACGCACGCCGCCATCAAGAAGGTCACCGAGGATCTCGACCGCGAGTTCAGCTTCAACACGGCGATATCGGCCATCATGGTGCTGTCGAACGCGCTGGGCGATCACCTGCGCCTGGCCGCCGGCGAGCATGATCCCGCCGCAGCTCGGGAGGCTGCCGAGGCCCTGGTGCTGCTGCTGGCCCCCTTTGCGCCGCACCTCGGCGAGGAACTCTGGCGAGAGCTGGGCCACCCCGGCTTCGTCGCGTTCGCCCGCTGGCCGGTTCACGATCCCGCCGCGCTCGTGACCGACGAGATCGAACTGGCCGTCCAGGTCAACGGCAAGCTCCGGAGCCACGTCGTGGTCCCGACGGCGGCGGATGCCGACCGCATCCGCGAGATCGTGCTCGCGGACTCCCAGACGATGGCCCAGATCGACGGCAAGCAGGTGGTCAAGGTCGTGGTCGTGCCAGGCCGCCTCGTCAACGTGGTGGTCCGGTAGAACGATTCAGGTGCCCGTCAAACGGGATCCGATTTGGACCCGATGGGACCCGTCGCCTGCTTCAAGGCGCCGGCGGGCTCTCCTGCTCCTCGCCGAGTTCGTCCAGGCGCGATCTGGCCTGCCGGGCCAGGTCGGCGAAGCGATCGCGCAGGGCGACCGCCCACGGCAGGTCCACGTCTGGCAGGAACTCCCCGACGTAAAGGGCCAGGGCCGTCTCGAGGCGAACCGCCTCCTCCTCTGGCGTCTCGCCGGGGACCGGACGGAGGGTGGCCTCGAATCTCCAGGTGTCGATTTCGAGCTGGGCCTGTAGATTGAACGAGTAGCGATCGCCGTGGCGGACCAGGAAGCGCGAGACCCGGTAAACCGTACGCGTGGGCTCGACGACGCGGCGGAGCTTGAGGATCGCGGGCCGCACGTCGACATCGCCCGCAGGCCTCGGCCCCGAAAGGGCGGATCGGATCTCCTCGAGCGTGGCCTCTTCGTGGTGATGGAGCAGGTAGGCCAGCAAGATCCGGGAATGCCGTCCGCGCCAGTCCGCCTCGGGGATGAGGACGGTGCCGCCGATCCACGCCCGGATGCCGCCGAAGAACTGAACGCAGAGGTCGATCGGCGGGGGCTCGAGCGGGCCGAGTGCGCGCTCGGCGATCTCGGCGATGACCGATTGCGGGACGCCGCTGGAATCCAGGTCAAGCGCCACGGCAGCCGGAGTACCATGCGGAGCCCGGTCTTGCGACTCGAGACCGCGGCCGCCGTCCGCCCAGAGCCGGCGAGCGTCGGCGAAACTCCGCCCGGCCCGGTCCAGTTCTCCCGAGTGCGCCTGGATCCGCCCGAGGATCTCGAGGGCCGCGGCTTCCGCGCGGTCGAGGCCCAGGAGACGTGCCAGGGACAGGGCCTCGTCCGCCGCCTGCCGGGCCTGCCACAGGTTGCCGGTCTCGAAAAGGGCCCGCGCCAGCAGGCTCGGTACCTCCGGTTGCTTCAGCTCGCCAGCCGCCTGCAGCGCGGCGGTCAAGGAGTTCGCCGCCGCCTCGAAATCCCCGAGATCGAACTGGAGGGTTCCGAGGGCCACCGCGGCTCGCGCCAGCTCCCGACCTCCGGGAGACTCGGCAGCCAGGCGGCGCGCTTGCTCGAGATGCCTGGCTGCATCCTCGAGCCGGCCCGCGGGAGGATCGCGTCGTGCCAGCTCCGCTACCAGCGTTCCGCGCGCGAGCTCCAGCTCGGCCCGCAGGCGTCCTGAGACCTCGAGCTGCCCCCGGCACAGCGACAGACGCTCCTCGGCCGCGGCCAGATCCCCCTGATGCAGCGCGATCTCGGCCAGACGGAGATCGCAGGTGGCCACGCCGGTGGGGTCGCCGGCCCTTGCGAAGCCGGCTTGGGCCTGTTCGAGGGCAGCTTTCCCCCGGTCCAGCTGGCGCCAGCGCAGGAGGGTCTCGCCCTCGACCAGGGACAGTTCCGGTCGCTGGTGATCGCCTACCAGAGACAGCCCTGCCCAGAGCAGCTCGAGCCGCCCCTCGGCCAGCCAGTCCTCTGCGGCGTACACGAGGCGATCGATCGCCCAGTTCACCTGGTGGCAGAAGCACCAGCAACGCAAGGCTCCCAGCGCCCGCCCCGAGCGCCAGAGGTAATCGCCGAGGCGCCGTAGCGCCATCTTGACGTCGAGGTCGTCAGCCTGCGCCGCGAGCTCGGCTCCGAGCGCCGCCCGCAGATCGGGGCTCACGCAGAGGGTGGCGTCGTCGACGCGCAGGACGAAGCCCTGCTGCAGGAACTGATCCCGACGATCCGGCGTGAGGGGACTGTCGAGCGCCTCCTGGCAGAAACGTTCGTCGAAGTAGGGAACCGTCGACGCGAGCGTCAGGAACTCCCGGGTGCGCCCCGCCGGGGGACCCGATGGAAGCGCCGGGGGATCCCCGAGGAATCCCCTGGCCTCGAGACCGGCGATCGCGACGGAACCTCCGGCGGACGCGAGGACCAGGGGGTGGTCCTGTGCCACGACGACGACGAGGCGGACCCCATCGGGAAGGTTCGCCAGGAGCCATCGCGCCAGATCGTCGAGGTGGGGGGTCGAGGCGAGATCGTATCGATCGAGGACCACCACCAGGGGCTCTGTGACCTGCAAACCAAGATCGGACACCAGCGTCGACAGGGCCGCCCGAGCCGCGACGGGAGTGAAGGCCCGGCCATCGAGGGCATGCGCCTCGGTCTCGAACCCCTCGAGCTTCTGCTCGAAAACCCTCACCAGGTGCTCGGTGAAAGATCCCAGATCGGCATCCTCGGCATCGAGGGTCAGCCAGGCGGCATTCCTCTGGCGAGCCCAGCGGGCCACGACCTCGCGGATTTCCGTGGCCTCGAGGCCGGCGGCGGAAGGCGGGAGCGTCACGAGGACGTGGCGCCCGCCAGGCGAATCGAGAACCTGCGTCAGCGATTCGCTGCTGCGACCGGGCGCCCATCTGGGCGGAATGCGAAATTTTCTTGGATCGAGGGAACGAGCCATGACCGCCGACCCCGAGCGCGCCGGGTGATTCGGCGCGCTCCCACGTGCGAGGCACCCGGGAGACCAGACCGCCGTCCCGCGGAAAAAAGCGGAACGGTCGAATTGCGATTGTAGCACGGCTCCAGCCGCTAGCCGCCTCGCTCCGAGCGGGCTCCTGGCAAGCCGGCCTCACAAGAGACTCCCCTTCCGGGCAGCGACTTGCAGGGGGCCTTGCCCCCCGCAAACTACCCCCCGCTGCGGGCAAGCTGCTGCGTAGCCGCGCTCAGCGGGTGGCGTTTCATTCAACGCTGTCGGCGCAGCCGGTGGGTGGCTCATGTGATGCATTTACGGGCAAGCGGAGCTTGTGCTGATGGCTGAATTGGCTAGCATTGGCAAGCCCGATACGTGCCAGAACGCCGTGCCTGCTGGTGTCTCGTCGTCGGGTCCGGCTCTATTTCCCATCACGACGTAGAGGATGCCCATCTTGACCTGTCGTTTTGCGCGCACCTGGCCACGGAGGCCGGGGGCGATCGCCGTGGGTCGGCTGGCATCTGTGCTGACCATCCTGCTGGCGCCCCGGCCGGCTCTTGCGATTCCGGACAATTTCGGCAGCCCCTTCAACCCGCCGCCCAGGATGTTCTTCGCGACCGACGGCTTCCAGGTCCAGTCCGATCGCAGCTGGTCCCTCTCGCTGGGCGGCTCCTACGGCCTATCGCGCTTCCTGGCACCGGACTTCTCGCTCGAGCGGACCAGCTCGGGAGCCAATATCCTCAGCATCGGCGGGGGAACGGCCGGCATGGTGGGGAACTTCTTCGTCCGGATCGGCCTCACGGCCAGCCAGACGCTCGGTTTGCCCCTGGCTCCGACCTGCAACCTCGCCATCGATTGGGGACGACCTCTGGGGTGGGGACTGACGACCTACGGAGAGCTCGCAGGCGGGCTCACGGCCGCGGAACCCTCCGCGCTGATGACTCCGGGCCTCGACTACAACCAGGCGCTCGAGCTCGCGATCAACCGGTTCTGGAGCGCCGATCTCGAGTACCTGGGCGGTCTATCGCCCGCAGGCCGCAGCGAGGTCATGTGCGCCGACCTGACCGCATCCCTGGGTCGGACCTTCGTCACGGGGACCGTCATGTTCCCCAGGGCGCCGCAGGCCGCCCCGCCGGTCTACCTGGTGAGCACGGATTTCCTGCTCTATCCGTGAGGACCCGAGCGGGCTGACTGGCGGGCCGTTACCCCGCGAAGACTCAGGCCGTAACCGCCTGATACGGCACCAGCCGGCCCTGACTCCAGAGCCGTTCGAGGTTGTAGAACTCGCGCTCGTGCTCGTGCATGACATGCACGATGACCGCGCCGAAGTCCATCAAGACCCAGCGCCCTTCTTGCATGCCCTCGACGCGCCGCAACGGATATCCGGCCTCGGCCAGTTTGTCCTCGATGTGATGCGCGATCGCTCGTACCTGGACCGGGGTCTGGCCGTTGCACAGCACGAAGTAATCCGTCATCAACGAAACCGACTGCAGGTCGATCAAGGCAATCGCCTGCCCCTTCTTCTCGTCGGCTGCCTGTGCCGCCAGGGTCGACATCTCGTGGCTATTCAAGCCCTTACTTTCCTCCCTTGGAATGAAGCCCCTGCGGGCCGTCTCGCGAAGCTCGTCGGCTAGAGCGAGCCAGCGGCCGGATCCGGGGTCGAACAGGATACGGGTTGATCCCTGCGGACGCTCCCGATCCATATCTAGTTTGCCACCGCGCGCTCTGAAGTAAAGCCTATCGGGCCTTCGTCGTCAGGATCTCTGGGTGAGTCCCCCACCGGCTGCGCCGACAGCGTCGAATAAAACGCCACCTGCCGAGCGGGGCCACGCAGCAGCTTGCCCGCAGCAGGGGGTAGTTTGCGGGGGGCAAGGCCCCCTGCAAGTCACCGCCCCGAAGGGGAGGTTCCCACCCCCCGAGCGGGGCCACGCAGCAGATCCCGCAGCAGGGGGTAGTTTGCGGGGGGCAAGGCCCCCTGCAAGTCACCGCCCCGAAGGGGAGGTTCCCACCCCCCGAGCGGGGCTACGCAGCAGCTTGCCCGCAGCGGGGGGTAGTTTGCGGGGGGCAAGGCCCCCTGCAAGTCACCGCCCCGAAGGGGAGTTTCTGATGAGACCGGCGCGGATCGAGTCACCGAGGATGGCGTTTCGGGCTTCGACCGCCTGCGGATGGATGGCGCGGCCTCGCTCGAGCAAGTAGGCGATCGTCCGGTCCATCGCCAGGCGCAAGGCGGCGTCGAGGTCGACCCTCGCCGCCACCCGCACATCCTCGGCCTGCAGTCCCCGGCCGGGCTCGCAGTAATCGGCCACGTAGAGGATCCGCTCCAGCAGGCTCATATGGGGCCGGCCCAGGGTATGCGAGGCGATCGCCGCCTGGACGTCGAGGTCCTGGATGCCGAACCACTCCTCGGCCAGGTGCGCGGCCAGCAGCCCGTGCAACCGGACCAGCGGATGCTCGCGGTCGAAATCCGAAACGGCCAGACCCCGCTCCAGGCAAGCCGCCAGGAGCCGCTCGGGCGGCCACTGTCGCACGAGGTCGTGCAGCAGTCCCGCGATTCGCGCCTTTTCCGGGTCGGCGCCGAATCGTTCGGCGAGCTCCGCGGCAGTTCCGGCGACACCCACGACGTGCTCGAGACGCCCCCGGGGCAGCTCGCGGGCAAGACGGTCCATGATCCGCTCTTCGAGGGCCGCCGCACCGGGCCATCCCGCACCGGGGACGCCGGCGTGCTCTGCGGGGCCGGCACCCGATGGCGCCGGGGAGCGGACGGGGCGATCGCCCCGATACAGGCCATAGCGCGAGATGTACTGGCTCACGCCCGGAACGACCGCGTTTGCCGGGAGCAGTCCTGTCTTGCGGACCTGATGCCGGATCTCCGTGCTGGAAAGGGCCACGAGGGGCATCGGCAGCACGTCCACCGCCGATCGGATGCGTTCGGGCAACCGCTCCACGGCGGCAAGCAAGGCGCCTTCCTTGAGATCATGGCGGGGAACGACGGCCAGTCGTACCAGCTCGACGAGATCCTCGACGCGGTGCCAGCGGCTGATCTCCGCGAGGTGATCGGCTCCCACGATCCACCAGAGGGCGGCGTCCGGCGCGGCGACTTCGGCCTTGAGTCGAATGGCCGTCTCGATCGAGAAGGAAGGTGGGGGTCGATCGAGCTCGACCCGAGATGCCAGGAACCGGGGCTCGTCAAGGGTCGCCAGCACCACCATCGCCCAGCGGTCGAGGGCCGACACCGGCGGCCGGGACCGCTTGAACGGGGAGGCCGCGGCCGGCATCCATACCACGCGGTCGGCGCCCGCATCGAGCGCGGCCCGTGCGATGGCCGCATGACCCAGGTGGGGGGGATCGAAGCTGCCCCCCAGAATCGCGATCCGGCTTTCCTTCATCGACCCGTCAGGGTCCTCTTCGTGGCGAGGGGGGCCCTGGCCCGAGAATCGGCGTTGGCCCGGAGGATGGCGTCGGTCCCGGCTTCGAGGCGATCGGCCAGGTCCCGCAACAAGGAGTCCCGGACGGCCGCGGTCGTATGCGCCAGGACCGGCCAGGCCTGCCTGGTCGCCAGGGCGAGGTCGCGCACGGGTCGCTGGTTCCCTCGATCGCTCACGAGACCCATATTAACCCGCTGCCGGGACCTTTCTGGAACCTTCGCACGCCCGCCGGTTTCAGGACCTGTGAGAATTCGCTAGCGTGGCGACAGGGAGGAGCCGCGATGGAAGCCCAACCAGTCGCCTTTCAGGTTGCGCAGCCGGATCCGGCTTGCCAGGCCCGCATCTTGCCGGAGGATTCTCCCGGTCGGCTCGTGCTCATGGCCCAGCACGACCTGACCCGCGCCAAGATCCGCCTCGACGCGCTCCAGCGCGAGGTCTGCCAGCGCTCCCTCGCGCCCGGAGCCGGTGCATCGGGGACGATGCGTGCGCTGGTCGTCGCCGAAGTGGCCCAGCTCGTCGTCGTGCGAGAGGCCATCCGACGCTGGCTCGTGGCCCGCCGAGACTCCGATCGGGCCTGAGCCAACAGGGCCCGGGCGCAGGGCGATGCCGGGCGCACCCGAACGCGCCCACGCTCCTTCACAGCCCCGTCGACACCAGAGCGCTGGCCGGCCCGCTCTGCGCCAGCGTGATGCCGAGGACCTCGACGATCTTCTCGACGTCCTCGGCGATCGCCTGCGCCGCACCACCGCCGGGACACGCCAGGTCCGGCGTTTGCTGCCCGGAGAAGCTCACGGTGAGCGCGGCATGGGCCGACGTCGCCGTACACGATCCAGCGGGTAACGAGGCCAGCGGCAGGGAGCTCGAGAGGTCACCGAACAGGTTGCGGGCCAGCATCGCGGGCACCTGTTCGCTTCCCGTTCCCGACGAGGTCTGGTAGGCAACCTGTCCGTCCGGCGCCACCAGGATCCGGTAACCGGAAACCGTGGGGGTACCCGCGCTGACGATCAGCGCCATCGTCGCTGGAACGGCGGCAAAGGAGAGTTCGCTGGCTGACGGCTCGGCAGAGTCGATCACGCCGGAGTCCGCGGATCCGGATGGGGCCTGGAGCAGCAGCGGCGACGGCGACTGCCTCGGACCAGTAGGCTCCGAGCCCGTCGAGGCCGGACATCCGGCCAGAACCATCACGATCGCCACCAGGGCAAACCGGCACATGCCACGAGGCTAGGCTGGAGACGCTCGTCCAGCCACGGCCAAACTGACCGAGGCAAACCGGCCGACATGGCGTACCTGCACCCATCCAGGTTACGATGGGTAGAGACCTTGCAGACAGACTCCCCCTCGCCAAGCTCCCAGGGTGCGGCTGCGACGCCAGCCACCTCTTCGGGCGGTCCGCGGCCGCCCCGTTTCTTGAGGGCGCTCGGCGCATACAACTACCGCCTGTGGTTTGGCGGGCAGGGCCTGTCGCTCATCGGAACCTGGATGCAGCGCGTCACGGTGAGCTGGGTCGTCTGGACGATGACCCATTCGGCCCTGTTGCTCGGTTTGGTGGGATTTGCCGGCCAGATCTTCACCTTTGCGCTCTCGCCCGTCGCCGGGGTCCTCAGCGATCGCTGGAATCGCTACCGCATCATGCTGGTCACGCAGACGCTGTCGCTGGTGCAGGCCGCATTGATGGCAGCCCTCGCGCTGGCCCACATGCTGACCGTCTGGGAGATCTTCGTCTTGAGTGCGGTGCTGGGCGCGATCAACGCCTTCGACGTCCCGGCCCGCCAGGCCTTCACCGTCGAGATGGTCGAACGGGCCGAGGATCTTCCCAACGCGATCGCCCTCAACTCGACGCTCGTGAACGGCGCTCGAATGGTTGGCCCGGCCACGGCCGGAATCCTCCTCAAGGCGGTGGGCGCGGGCGTCTCCTTCCTGCTCAACGCGGTGAGCTTCGTGTTCGTCATAGGCGCCCTCCTCTTGATGCATGTCACGTTCCGGCCGCGCCAGCGCGGGAAGCAGCGAATGGGACGCGAGATGGCGGAGGGACTCTCGTATGTCCGTCAGAATCGGCCCATCCGCACGGTCCTGATCATCCTGGCGCTGGTCAGCCTGTTCGCGATGCCGTACCAGCAGCTCATGCCCATCTTCGCCGCTCAGATCCTGCGCGGCGGCCCGCAGACGCTCGGCTTCCTCATGGCCGCTGCCGGGGTGGGGGCGATCGCGGGAAGCATCTTCCTGGCCTCCCGCGAGGATCCCAGGCACCTGCCGCTGGCGCTGCTCGTCGGGCTCTTCCTGTTCGGCGGCGCGCTGGTGGGATTTGCCCTCTCGCACACTCTATGGCTGTCCTTGGCCATCCTCGTGCTCGTGGGCTTCGGGATGATGGTCCTCATCACGGCCGGCAACACCCTCTTGCAAACGGTCGTCGACGACGAGATGCGGGGCCGCGTGATGAGCCTCTACACGATGGCGTTCTTCGGCATGGGCCCCTGGGGCAACCTGCTGGCTGGAGCCCTGGCCAGCGCGGTGGGCGCCCCGTTCACGATCGCCGTGGCGGGAACTCTCTGCCTGGCGAGCGGGGTCGCCTTCGCCCGACCGCTCCTCGAACTGGCCAGGGCCCCGCGGGATTCTTCGGCCACGCGTCAGAGGGGTCCGGCCTGAATAGACGGGGCCCGAGCCAACCGGGGTTGCCGCCCGGCTGTGGATCACGGGAGGCTCCGCCCGACAGGCAGGCGCAGAAGCGCGCCGTGCTGCCGCGAGGAGCCGCCGGGACCTACTTCTTGGCGGCCGGCTTGGAGATTCCCGGCACGGCCCGCTGCGGAGAGTTGAGGAGCGTCAGCACGTCATCGGTGATGTCCGGAAGACCCAGCAGGCCAACCCGCGAGTCGATCACGGCCTCCAGGTGATGCCGGCGGGCGATCGTTGCGACGGCCTGCTTGGCCTGGACGAGCAGCGTGGAATTGAGCTGATCGGCCAGGGCATCGGCTCGCTCCTTGCGTCGCCGCAGGCGATCGGCATACTCGGCCTGCACCTTCTTGAGCCTTGACTTGGCGGCGTCCCGAGCCGTCTGGTACCGGGTCTTGACCTTGATGTCGCTCGTGGCTGCGGCCACGGCGGCGTCGTCCGACGCTATATCCGACTGCAGCGCCTCGATCTTCTTCTGGCCCTCGGCGAGATCGGCCTGGAACTTCTCTTGTTCGGCCTGATACTCGTCCTGGATGTCGTTGGCCTTCTTGTACTCGGTCTGCAATCGCTGCACGTCCACCGTGCCGATGGCAGGGGCCCCGCACTCCGACGCCTTCTCTCGCCGGGCGGGCGCAGGCCGGTGCAGCACCCGGGCGTCGACCGCCGGAGCCAGAACGACCAGGGTGGCCGCCACCGCGCCGACCCAACCGATCGCCTTGCGCAAGAAATCCTCCTTGGCTACCTTAGCCCACGTGTCCTGACCGCGTCCTCGTGCAGGGCGCGCACGATGGCGCAACTTGCAGACGATCATCTTAGAACGTTTTCAGCTTGAAGGGGTCCCTCTGCGCGGTCGCTGCACGACCGGGCCCTCTTCGACTCTTCGAGCCCGCTCCATCCAGCCCGGGAGCATTCCAGCCATCGAAGAAAACCCGGCCAGGGATGTCGTTCGGTTTGGCTCGCGGGACCACCCGGGGATAAGATCTCGAAGATGACGGAGTTATCGCCGATCGGCCCGGTAGCCGCCGCCCTGCGGGGACGGCCCAAGGTAGCAATCGCCGACCCGAGCCTGGCCCGCTCGGCGGTCCTCGTGCCCCTCTTCGTCGACGACGGCGAGCTGGGTGCGGTGTTCTTGCGCCGGAGTGACCAGGTCGAGCATCACAAGCGCGAGTATTGCTTCCCCGGGGGGCACTTCGAGCCGCAAGACGAGTCCCTGTCCGCGACCGCCCTGCGCGAGAGCGCCGAGGAGGTCGGCCTGGCCCCCGGCGACGTGAAGATCCTCGGCGAACTCGACGACGTCCGCACGGCCCACGCGGTCATGATCACGCCGTTCGTGGGCTCGTTCCCCTTCCCCTATCGATTCGTTCCCAACCCCGCGGAGGTCGAGGCGATCGTCTTGCTGCGCCTCTCGCGCCTGCTGGCTCCGGGTGTCCGCACGATCGAGGCGTGGAACCGGCCCCGCCCGGGCTCCTCCGTCGCCGAGCCCCGGACCTTCACCTTCTATCGCGTCGACCAGCACGTGATCTGGGGCGCCACGGCCCTGATCCTCGATCAGCTCCTGGGCGCGATCGGAAACTTGCCTTGAGGCGGCGGTCGGACGGCTCGGGGCTGGTCCTGGCGATTGGCACGGCTCTGGGAATCTCCGGTTGCCAGGCCCAGGCGCCCGTGTTGACGGTGGGACAGCCGCACACGATCGTCGTCCAGCGGGACGGAGACGCTCAGCCGACCGTGCAAGTGGCGATCCCGGTCATCGCCACCGGGGCCTCGTCCCTCGCCCTGGAGCGAGACGGCGCCACGGTCGCCACGATCGCCAACATCGCTGCCGCAACGCCGAGCGCGTGGCTTCCCGGCGGCATCGACATCTGGGATCGCGCCGCGTCCTACGCCCTCTCGCTCGACTACCAGGTCGTGGCGACGTCCGGAGGATCGACGGTCACGCAGGACGTGCCGGTGTCGATCAGCCAGACTCTCACGGCCTTTCCGCAGATCACGTTTCCCGTGGACGGCAGCCGCCAGCAAGGCAGCCAGCCCACCATTCTCTGGACTCCCGTCGGAGTGGCCCAGGCCAACCCGGCCGACGGCTACCGCCTCGACGCCTGGTACGTGAACAACCCCTCGATCCCCGAGATGTCCTACTTTTTCGGGCCGGACGAGGATCGGTTCGACTGGGGGCAACCGGCGACCTCCTCGACGGGCCAGGAGATCTACCCTGCGCAGCTGACGGCCGGTGTGCCGGTCGAGATCCAGGTCGTGGCGATCGCCACCACGTCCTTCGAGACCGACGAGAACGTGTCCAAGACCATCACGTTCGTCCCCTGACGCCTGGCGCCGGATCGGTCGAGTCGCCCGGAGCCCGGCCCCCTGACCCCGCCCGGCAGCAAGCTCGAGATCGGCCTCGGGCGCCTCCGGAACCCCTCAAAATCCGGTACTCTGGCAGCATGCTCGATCTCAAAGTCATCCGTAACACCCCCGACGTCGTGCGCAAGGCTCTGGCCGACCGCCAGGACGATCCTGGCAAGGTCGATCGTTTGCTGGCCCTGGATTCCGAGTTCCGCCAGCTGCAGGTTCGCATCGATGGCCTGCGCGAGGAGCGCAACCGCGCCAGCAAGACCATCGGCGCCATCAAGACCGGCAAGGCCGAGGGCGACGTCGCCGTCCTCCAGGAGGACATGCGCAAGCTTGGCGACGAGCTCAAGACGCTCGAAGAGCGTCAAAAGGAGATCGAGCTCGAACGCATGGATCCTGCCGGCGGGGTCCTCTTCACCATCCCCAACATCCCCCACGAGACCGTTCCCGTGGGCCCTGACGAGTCGGCAAACGTCGAGGTGCGGCGGTGGGGGACGGTGCCCACCTTCTCCTTCGGCGTCCACAGCCACGACGAGGTCGGCGAGGGGCTCGGCATGCTCGATCTGGCGCGAGCGACCAAGCTCGCCGGCGCCCGGTTCGTCTTGCAGATCGGGCCGCTGGCGAGGCTCGAGCGGGCGCTCTACAACCTCATGCTCGACCTTCACACGCAGCATGGCTACACCGAGGTGATGCCCCCGGCGATCGCCAACGAGGAGACGCTGACGGCCAACGGCAACCTGCCCAAGTTCAAAGATCAGCTCTTCAAGCTCGAGGAGTGGCCCTATTACCTGATCCCCACCGCCGAAGTCCCGCTCACCAACATCCGCCGGGGCGAGATCCTCGACGCCGCGGAGCTGCCGATGCGCATGACGGCGTTCACGCCCTGCTTCCGCAGCGAGGCCGGCGCGGCCGGCAGGGATACCAAGGGCATCATCCGCGTCCACCAGTTCGACAAGGTGGAGCTGGTCAAGGTGGTCCACCCCGACTCCTCGTACGACGAGCTGGAATCGATGGTCAACGACGCCGAGCGGATCCTGCAGACCCTCGGTTTGCCGTACCGTGTCGTTGCGCTCAGCACCGGCGATCTCGGGTTCAACGCCGCCAAGACCTACGACATCGAGGTCTGGTTCCCCAGCCAGAACAAGTACCGCGAGATCAGCTCCTGCTCCAACTGCACGGATTTCCAGGCCCGCCGCGGGCAGACCCGTTTCCGCGAGGACGGCCAGATTCGCTTCCCGCATACGCTCAACGGCTCGGGCCTGGCGGTCGGCCGCTGCCTGGCGGCGATCCTGGAGAACTACCAGCGCGAAGACGGCTCGGTCGCCCTTCCCGAGGCGTTGCATCCCTACATGGGTGGCCTCACCGAGTTGCGCCGAGCATAGAGCGCTGTTCGGGGGGGTTGATGTAGCGCGGCAGTCAAATCGGAGCCGTTAGGCGCACGAGCCTCCGGGAATACTGCTTGCAAAAGACGGACCGATCGTCCGTGCGCTTTTCGCCAAAGGAGCCCGCGTGAGCGTCGAAACCTCCGTTCCGCAGCAAGCCACCGCATTCAGCCACCCACGACTGGCCGATCTCATCAAGCGCGCCCAGGCCGCGCCCGGCGTCGGACCGGTCATCATCCAGACACTCGGAGACCTCGTGCACGCGCAGGATTCCGTGCTGATGTGCTTCTACTCGCTCGACGCCGGAGCAGGCGGAGTGGCTCCCGATGCCAACAACTACTACGCCTGCGAGGTCGTCCTCGTGACGAGCGCCTACTACATCAACATCGGGCTGTTCCCCAAGAGCCACATGTACCGCAAGCGCAAGATCGCCACGATCTCCGACTGCCAGGTCAAGTACGACCCACCCTCCCCCGAGGAGCTGCGCGGCCTGCAACCGGGCAAGTTCGCTCCCAACAACATCGCGCTGACGGTCGTCTTCGCCGACGAACGCGGCAACCCGGTCGACACCTGGTCCATCGAGTCCTCGGCCCCGGATCAAGTCCGCAATCTCACCGATATCGCCCGGTTCGCCAGCAAGTGCGTGGGATACCCGCTGGCCAAGATCGGCCAGCCAGCGGCTGCGCCCAGCGCCGGGCAGGCCAGCGCATGAATATCCTCGACTTCCTGCGCACCGCCGTCCAGAAGCGCGCCTCCGACATTCACATCAAGGTCGGCAATCCGCCGATCCTCCGGATCGACAGCCGCATCGTTCCCACCGAATACAAGCCGCTGACTCCGGCGGATACCCGCCAGGCGCTCTACTCGCTCATGAGCGCCGACCAGCGCCAGCGCTTCGAGAACGACCGCGAGATCGACATCTCCTTGACCATCGAGGGCCTGTCGCGGTTCCGCGTCAACGTCTACTTCGAGCAGGGCAACATCGGCGCGGCCATGCGCGTCATCCCCATCAAGACGCCGACGATCGACTCGATGAACCTGCCCCCCGTGATCAAGAAGCTGGCCCTCGAGCGCCAGGGTCTGGTCCTGTGCACGGGCCCCACGGGCTCGGGCAAGACCACGACCCTCACCTCGATGCTGGAGTTCGTCAACACCACCAAGGATGTTCACATCATCACGATCGAAGACCCGATCGAGTTCATCTACACCAACAAGAAGTCGATCATCACGCAGCGCGAGCTCGGCATGGACACCCTGTCCTTCCCCAACGCCATCAAGTACGCCCTGCGCCAGGATCCCGACGTCATCCTGATCGGCGAGATGCGCGACCAGGATACCATCATGGCCGCGGTCAAGGCGGCCGAGACGGGCCACCTCGTGCTGTCCACGCTGCACACGACCGATGCCGTCCAGACCATCACCCGCGTCATCAACACCTTCGCGCCCCACGAGCAGGAGGGCATCCGCCACCAGCTGGCCAACACCCTGCGCGGATCGGTCTCGCAACGCCTCATCCCGCGGGCGAGCGGCGTCGGGCGAACGGCAGCCGTCGAGGTCCTGGTCAGCACCCCCACGGTGACGGACCTCATCTTCAAGAACGAGATCGAGCAGATCTACCACGTCATCGACCAGGGGCAGATGGACGGCATGCAGACGATGAATGCCGCGCTGTTCAGCCTGTTCCAGGAGGATCTGATCTCGCTCGACGATGCCCTCTCGTATTCCGAGAATCCGAACGAGCTGCAGCGGATGATGCGAGGAGCCTTCCACGGCTCGGGATCGACCTTCCAGCACACGTAGCCGCCTCTCGAACCTGGGCCCGGCAGCCTCGAGGAATGGTCGCAGCCAGCTCGAAGCCCGGGCGACGGGGAAGAAGGCAGGGCCTGCCAGAAAGACCCTCGGGGCCTGGCCGGGGCTAGGCGCCGGGCGATCGGGGTATACAGCGAACATGAGAAGGGCGATCGCCACGGCGGTCGCAGTCTGCGCCATGGCGGGCTGCGGCTGGTACACCAACTTTCCCGCCAACATCCAGATCAAGGGGGTCAGCCCGTCGACCGTGACCGTCGACTACACGACGACCACCTCGAGCGGCACCAGCACGACCACCACCAACTACACCCAGCCGACCTTGACCCTCGAAGGCGCGCCCGGCAGTGTCGGCGCCACGTACACCGACCTCACGATCACCTACCACTCGGCCGCGACGGCCTCGGTGTCGGGACTGGGGCCGCTCCTGAGCGGCATCACCCCCAATCCCGTCTACTCGGGACAGACCATCCGCGTCGACTCCTCGGCCCTGCGATCGAACTACGCGCAGGGCACCCAGGATATGGTCGGCCTGGCTCCCGGCGCAAACACCTCGCAACAGCAGCCCCTCATCATCGGGATCGCCTCAGCGTCCGTCCCGGTGATCAGTGCGGACGTGATCAAGTACGGCAATCCCGCCAGCAACAACGCGTCGCAGATCGTCGCGGACGTCACGCTGGACGGGATGGACGACGCGCATTTCCAGACCCACCTGGACGTCCAGATCCCGATCTCCTTCGTCAGCGACACCCTGTAGGCTCGCTCGTGCCCGCTGTCTGCCGCGTCCCGCTCCGCGCCCGGATCCGAGCCATCCTCGGCGGGGAGGACGGCCAGGCCATGGTCGAGTACGGGGCCATGGCCGCCGGCCTCCTGATCGGCATGGCGGTCGCCATCAAGGGGATGCAGATGGCGCTCTCGCGTTCGCTAGAGCAGCAGTACCAGGCCCTGTCCAGCGCTCCTTGAGGGTGCGCGGGGGTTCGCGCAGGCCGGGCGCTTCAGGCTCCCGTCAGTACGCCTTGGCGAAGATCGCCCAGCGATCCGTATCCTTTCCCGTGAACAGGCACTTGCCGGGGCGGCGCTCGAAGTCCAGCGGCACGCAGCGAACCGTGACCTTGAGCTTGGCCAGCTCGGCCTCGACGGCCGGATCGTCGACGAAGGGACTGATGGCGAATCCCCCGTGGACTTCGGGCCTGGCCGCGTTGGCGGGGGTGAAGTAGGCCTCGAACTCGGCGCGGTCCGTGATCGTGCGCGTGTTCTCGTCCCGGAAGGCTCGCGCCCGCTCGAGGAGCGTGGCCTGGATGTCGTCGAGGATGTCGGTGACCGTGGCGACGAACTCGGCCCGCCCGATCGACTGGCGATCCTTGGGAGAGCGGTCGCGGCGCCCCATGAACACGCCTCCGGCGGCCACGTCCCGGGGACCGATCTCGAGCCGGATCGGAACTCCCCGCTTGATCTGCGCCCAGGTCTTCTCGCCGCCGCGCATGTCGCGATCGTCGATCTCGACCTCCACTCGGCCCTCGCCATAGGCCTTGTCGCCGAGCTCCTTGGCCAGGGTGCGGCAATACTCGAGAACCGCTTGCCGCTCCTCGTCGTTGCGATAGATCGGCAGGATGACCACGTGGCGCGGGGCGATCCGGGGCGGAAGGACCAGGCCGTCGTCATCGCTGTGGGTCATGATGAGGGCGCCGATGAGCCGCGTGGAGACGCCCCAGGACGTGGTCCAGGCCAGGTCCTCGACTCCCTCGCGGTTGAGGAACGTGATGTTCGACGCGCGAGCAAAGTTCTGGCCCAGGAAGTGCGACGTTCCAGCCTGCAGCGCCTTGCGATCCTGCATCATGGCCTCGATCGAGTAGGTGTCGACGGCGCCGGGGAACCGCTCCCAGGAACACTTCTCGCCCTTGTAGACCGGCATGGCCATGTGCTGCTCGGCGAAACGCTCGTAGATGTCGAGCATCCGCATGGTCTCCTCGCGGGCCTCCTCGGAGGTCGCGTGGGCCGTATGGCCTTCCTGCCACAGGAACTCGGCGGTGCGCAGGAACAGTCGGGTCCGCATCTCCCAGCGCACCACGTTGGCCCACTGGTTGATCAGGATCGGCAGGTCGCGGTAGCTCTGGGTCCACTTGGCGAACATCGCCCCGATGATCGTCTCGCTCGTCGGACGCACGATGAGCGGCTCCTCGAGCTCTCCCTTGGGCTCGAGCCCGCCTCCGGGCTTGGCCTCGAGCCGGTGATGCGTGACGACCGCGCACTCCTTGGCAAAACCCTCGACGTGCTCGGCTTCCTTCTCGAAGAACGACAGCGGGATGAACAGGGGAAAGTATGCGTTGACGTGCCCGGTTTCCTTGAACATCCGGTCGAGCGTGCGCTGGATGTTCTCCCACAGCGCGTACCCCCAAGGCTTGATGACCATGCACCCTCGCACGGGGGCGTTCTCGGCGAGATCGGCCGCCTTGATCACCTGCTGGTACCACTCGGGGTAATCGTCCTGCCGGGTGGGAGAGATCGCGTTCTGGGTCTTGCCAGACCGCTCGGTCCTGTCCATCTTCGTCTGCTCGGTGGCCATATCCTCTCCCTGTCGACGGCCAGATCCCCGGGCGCGGCCTGGCCGACTCACCCGCGTACCATCCGGGCCAGCGTATCATGGCGAGACGACCCCGGGTGGCCCGGTGGCGTTTTTGCCTCCGCTCCCGGCGAGCGAGCGGCTCGCCCTCTCCTCGAATCCTTGCCGACGAACCCGATCATTTAGATCAACCTTAACCCCCACTTACAGAGTGGTTTACCGACTGGCCGGTCGGTTCTCCGACAAGAGCCTCATGCGATCGGCGGTTCACTTCGGCAAGAAGAGGAGCAGTGAGATGAAGAGCCTCGTGTCTTTGATTCGGGATGAGGACGGCCAGAGCATGGTCGAGTACGGCATCATCGTCGCGGTGATCGCGGCGGTTTGCATCACCGCATTCACGAAGGTCGGTCAGGCCGTCAACAAGGATGTCGGCACTCTCGCCAACAACATGACCAACCTCGGCGGCAACTGATCCTTTTCAGTTTTACCGGGCGTACCCGACCAGGCCTGGCAGGATCCTGACCGAGCCTGGCGGCATCGGCGGTCCTTGCGACCCGGTGTGGACGTCTCTCGCGATTCGAGCCGGCTCCTTTCGGGGGCCGGCTTGGCGCATGGCCCGGCGAGGAGGCGATGCTCGGCCTTCGATTCCCGCCGCACGCCCTTCAACCTCCATAATCGCCGATTAAACTCCACCTAATCGGAATGACGGCAAGCCCGGATGCTGGCACCCGGATAACGGACGGGACGGTTCTCGGCGACGGAGGTGCCTAGCTCATGATCAACCTGCGCGTCCTTCACGCAGACGAGGACGGCCAGAGCATGGTCGAGTACGGCATCATCGTCGCCGTCATCGCCGCCCTCTGTATCGGCGCGTTCACCAAGGTCGGGCAGAACATCAACGCAGCCCTCCAGACCCTCCTGCACAACATGGTCCAGGGACCCTGACGGGCAATTCGCCTCCTCGGCCCGGGGCGGCGCCAGCAAGGCAGGACGGAACCAAGCGGTGCTCCGGTGCAGGTTCCGGGTAGATAGAGGGCGGAAAGGGCATCTAGCGTGGTCGCCGAACCCTGGAGATGGGGCATCGTACCCGTCGTGCTCGTGGCGGTCTATACGGACTGGCGCTGGCACAAGATCTACAACTGGTTGACGTTCCCGGCTCTTGCACTCGGGTTTCTGGCTTCGATGGGAGCCGGGGCATTTCGAGATGGGGCCGGCGGCGCGCTGTCGGGCGGTCTCGAGGCGCTGGCCGGGTTCGGGCTCACGGCGATCGTCTTCCTGGCACTGGTTCTCCTGGGCGGAATGAAGGCTGGCGACCTCAAGCTCATGGCGGCTGTCGGCGCCTGGCTCGGGTGGCCGCTGGCGGTTTCCGGGCTCCTGTACGTTGCGCTGGCGGGAGGGGTTTTCAGCCTGGCCTGGGCCGCGGCCCACGGGGCGCTGGGCCGCCTGTTCCGACAGATCCGCGTCTACTTCATGGCGCTCCAGGGCGGGATCAACCCGGCTCCGCTGGTCCAGGAATCCGTGGCGCCGCTCTTTCCCTACGGGGTCTCGATCGCCGTGGGCACGCTGGCGACCATGCTCGGACCTCCCCTCATCAACCTTCCGGGTTGGCGGCCCTAGCGATGCGATCCGCCAGGCCTCCGGCCGGCAGGCCGCCTCACGACGTCCTGCGGCCCCCATCCCCTGTCCGCTGGCCCGGACGGGCCTTCGCACCGCCGAGCTCCGGGCTCCAGCAGGGCCAGGCCATGGTCGAGTTTGCCGTCGTGCTGCCCCTCTTGCTGGTGCTGTCCTTCGGCACGATCGAGATCGGCCTCTACCTCCAGCGCCGGATCATCCTCGAGGGTGCCGCGTTCGTCTCGGCTCGAGCCGCGGCGGTCCAGGGCTCACAGGCCGCGAGCACGGCCCGGCAGGTCGCCGAGACCTATGCCCAGGACTCGCATGCGGCCTGGATCCAGCAGGCGGCCGAGACGGCCCGGGTCGATACCGACTCTGACCAGCTGATGGATGTCCGCCTCACGAGGAACGGCGATGCATGGACCGGCTTGCTGACGGGCTCGATCGCGATGCAGGGGGGATCGCTTGCCCCCATCGGCCAGTGGACTGCCGAGGCCCCGATCAACCAGGAATTCGTGCCGGGTGGCAGCGCGGGCCATAGCGCCGCGCACCTGCCCACCGACGAGATCATCGACTACCCGATCGAAGCCCCCTGGCAGAGCTGGTTCCCCGGCCTCGGCTCGCAGCTCTCGAACATCGGCTCTCTCGTTCCCAACCTCGGGCCCGGCCTCCCCAGCCTGGGTGGCACCGACGTCCTGCTCGCGGCAGATCCGGCCGTGCAGGCCGTCTCCTCGAATCCGTACGACCGTCACATGGCGGGCGGCGGCTCGAGCCAGAGCAAGGTCTACGTCAGTCCGCAGTACGAGGACAGCTCCAGCACCAATGCCGCGATGCTCTGCACGGGGTTTGCCGCGCTTGACGCCGTCGTCCTCGCGTTGCCCGCCGCCCAGGCGGCGCCGGGGCCCGCGGGACAAGCCGTCCAGACCGTCGCCTCGATCTTTGCGCGGATCGACTCCGCCATCCCGGGCGGATTCGACGGTGCCGCCACCAAGGTCAAATCGGCCGAGAACATCCTGTTCGGCCCCAAATGAGGACGCACGCAGGTCTGGTCTCGGGGCCACCGGCGGCGAGCCGTCGGGTCCCACCGAGCGTCCGTGCGATCGCTCGAATCCCGTTTGTCCCTGCTCGTCACGGCCTCGGCGCGGCGCGCCGGCAACGCGGCCAGGCGCTGATCTACATGGCGATCGTGCTGGCAGTCCTCGTGGGCATCCTCTATTCGACCTATGACATGGCGCGCCTGACCGCCGCCAAGATCCAGTCCCAGGACGCGGCCGACGCAGCGGCCCTGGCGGCCGTTTCCGTCAAGGTCAGTATCCACAACACCCGCACCCTGGCCTATGCCGCGATGACCGCCGAGGCCACGCTGGCTCGGTTGCGGATCGCCAAGGCCGTGGCCATCCTGGCCAGCTACCCGGCCGGGCCGGGGGCCGCTGCCGCCGAGGTCCAGGTCACCTCGTACATCAAGAAGGCCGACGGCCACCTCAAGAAGCTCAAGGAACTCCGCGACACCCTCGACGCCTACAACCACTGGGTGGCTCAGGCAGCTCCGCAGATCGTCTCGGAGGCCGCGCGCATCGGCTACGCGGCCAACATCGCCGGCATGAACGACGACTCGGGTGCCGGCGCGACTGCCAACGAGACCAACATGCAGCTCATGGACGGCGACCAGAACCTGGTCGAGAACGGCGGCACGTTCAAGTCCGGCCAGTTCATCGGCGGGATCAACTACCGCAGCGAGTCCGCCGGCAGTTCGGGGGATGCGGGCAAGACCTTCGTCTGGGTCGAACCCCGGTACATGCCGCTGGGATCGGGGCTCCTGGGCGGCCTGGGCGCGATGACGCTGCCGGCCCTGGCGGCGGCCGGTCCGGCATCCTCGAGCCAGATCGCCAAGGCCGACCCCAAGGATGGCGATATGGCGATCGACGGCTTTGGCCTGCCGTGGTATTCCCCGCGCCTCTTCGCCATCGGGGGCCTGCACGGGTATCCCAATGCGATCCTGCACTGACCCCCGCTCGATTCGCGGCCAGGCCCTGGTCGAGGCCGCGATCGTGGTCCCCCTCGGCCTGCTTCTCTTGCTGGCGGTCGGGTACCTGGGCCGAGGGTTGATCGAACGCCAGCGGATGCTGATGGTGGCGCGGGTGGCAGCGCGCCAGGCGGCGATGGACGCTACCCGGGGGCCCGTCAACAAGTTCACGGGCGCCGGAGTCCTGCAGGCGGCCACCCTCGCATCCGCCTATGATCCAGCGGCCAAGGCAGCCGCTGGCTCGCAAGTTCAAGTGCAGGTCAGCGCGCCCGGCTGGGGCTGGGTGACGCGTGTGCCCACCCAGCAGCTCCATCCCCTTCCGCTAGGTCCCTACGCCATGGCCTTCACCGCCAGGTCCTCCCGGCTGGTCGACGGTCGTACCGCGCAGTTTTCGCTTGGCTTCGTGCTCTATGGCGCCAAGGTCAGCGAGAAGTTGAGCCTCCTCGAGACCACACGCAAGAACCTCGAATCGGCATCCCGGACCTATGGTGCGCCGCCCTCGGTGCTCGGAGCCCCGCTGACGGTCTCGGGCAGCGCCTTCATGCCCGGCGAGGCCCCCGCGCACCTGCCGGGCGTGGGCATCCTGGAGACCAACTCGTGGATCTACGACATCGTGAGTGGCAAGTGATGATGACGGATTCATCCTCGCCCGGTCCCGGGAATACACCGCGACCGGATGGCCGAGAGCCATTTCCCGTTGCGCCTGCCGGCAAGTGCGGGGGCAGGATCCGTGCTGCTCGGCGGGCTCGGCGCCCCCGGCGCGGAGAGGCAACCCGGCGGCAGACCCGACGCGGGCCTGCTACTGTAGGATGCGTGCTCGCACCCGACCGTCGCTCGAGGGGAGGTCGCCTTGGCGGACCTGCGCGATAAGCTCCGCGATCGCCAGCCGGCGAGACGCCGACCCGCGGCTGCCGGTGCCCGGAAGAAACCCGTGGCCGCGTCGCAGGCACTCGACTTCAACCCGCGGCTCTTGTTGATCGCAGCAGCTGTCGCGGGTCTGGCGGCTTTCCTGGCCGTGGTCTACCTGGTCGACATCTCGGCGGGCATCGCCGGCAAGGGGATCAAGCGCGCGGTCTGGGTGGCCCAGGCGAGCCTGCCGGCGCGCCACGAGATCGCCGCGTCCGACGTGGCCATCCGCGAGGTCCCGCAGAACTTTCTGGCCACGGGCTACCTCACCAAGACGGATTCTCCCGTCGGCAAGATCACCCTGGCTCCACTGGCCAGGGGCGAGGTGTTGCTGGGCATCCGCGTGGCCGATCCGGGGGCCCAGACCGGCATCACGCCCAAGCTTCACGGCGACGAGCAAGCCTTCCTCTTCGTGCCGCAGGGCGCACCGGATATCGGCCTGGCCAGGCCGGACGACCACGCCGACCTCATCGCCACCCTGCCCGAGTCGGCCAATTCGCGTCGCCTGATCTCCACCCAGGTCCTGCAGGACGTTCGCGTGCTGTCGGTCGGCAATCGCTTCAGCAGCAACGCCTCGGCCAGCGGTGACCCGCAGACCGATGGCGGAGCGGTCACGCTGGCGGTGCCGGCGGACCAGGTGCCGCTCCTGACGATTCTCCAGCAAGATGGCAACCTGCACCTGACGCTCAGGGCGCCCGGCGATACCACCCAGGTCACGCCCCGGATTCCGTTGAAGGCTCTCGAGAGCCTCGTGATGGGCCAGGTTCCGAGGCCCAAGGCGATCGTCGTGCCCCATCCTCATCCGGTCGTCGTGCACGACACCCGGATCATCTACCGTCCCGTGCGACCGCGCCCGGTCCGCCCGAGGCCGCAGATGCCGACCATCCAGATCTACAACGGCGCCCACCTGAATAACTGACCGACTTTCGGTTGACCTGAACCCGACCGCGCCCGCAAGGACCCGACGTCGAGAGTAGGCCCTGGCAAGCGGTCGGCTCCGGTGCCAAGATGGGAATGCGCCGGAACCAGATCCGCGTGCCGTGCCCTGCCTTTTGGCCTCGAAAACCTCTGGATTCGCGCCTTACCGGGATCGAACCAGTACGGTGATGATTGGAAGGAGCCCATGACGACACTGTCTACTCCCGTGTCTCGAACCTTCGCCAACGCCGCGCCCGCCACGGGGGCAAGTTCTCCGGTTGCGCTGGCCCTGGTCGGCCTCGGGGCCATCGGGCAAGCAGCCGCCACCGTTGCCAGACAGCGGACCGGCCTCGCGATCATGGCGGCGGTGGACGCGGACCCCGCCAAGCAGGGTTCCGACGTGGGCACCCTCGTCGACGACAAGGCCTGGGGGATCCCGATCGCCGGCGGCATAGCCGACCTGCCTGCGGCCACACCTGCCGCGCCGCTGGTCGCCGTCCACACGACCGGCTCGTTCCTGGAGGACGTGGCACCGCAGATCCTCGCCCTGATCGCCAAGGGATTGCACGTGGTCTCGAGCACCGAGGAGCTCTCGTACCCCTGGCTCAAGCACCCGGACGTGGCCCGCGAGATCGACGCCGCAGCTCGCCGGCAAGGTGTGGCCGTCGTGGGGGTCGGGGTCAACCCTGGCTTTGCCATGGACGCCCTTCCCGCCACCCTCTCCGGGGTGGCACAGGACGTCCGCTTCGCGCGGGTCGTGCGGGTCGTCGATACCTCGCGCCGTCGGCTCAACCTCCAGCGCAAGACGGGCTCCGGAATGACGGTGGCGGAGTTCCAGCAGCAGATCGAGGCCGGGCGGATGGGGCACATCGGCCTGGCGGAGTCCTGCGCCTTGCTGGCCGCGGCACTGGGCTGGCGCGTGGACCGGGTCGTCGACGAGATCTCCCCGATCGTGGCGGATCACCCGCTGCGCAGCTCCCACATGGAGGTTCCGACCGGCCGGGTCGCGGGCCTGCACCAGGTCGCTTCGGGCCGGGTCGGAGAGCGCACGGTGGTCGAACTCGATCTCACGATGGCACTCGGGGGCGTCGACGACGTCGACGAGGTCCACCTCGAGGGCACGCCCTCGCTCGATCTGGTCGTCACAGGAGGACTGCCGGGCGACCTTGCCACCGTGGCCGCCCTCCTCAACGCCGTGCCGGCGATCGTCAAGGTCGCACCGGGCCTGCACACGGTCCTCGACCTCCCGCTCCCGCATCTCTACCGGTAGCCCGACCAGGGTTTCCCGTCGAGGTCGGACCACCGGGAGCACTCGAGGGCTCCCGGCCTGGATGGATCGGGGCCCGACAAGTCGAAGGGGGCCCGGTTGCGCAGCCCAGCGACCGCGCAGAGAGACCACTTCAAACCGAGAACGGTCTCGCCGGGCCTGCCCGGCTTGCCCCCATGGCCAAGGACCGCCGCCCCGGAAGGGGCAGCGGTCCTCGCTTGCTTGCGTTGTGGGGTTTACTTGCTGGGAGCTGCGCTGGGTGCCGGCGTGGGAACCGGGGCCGGGGTCGGGGCCGGCGGGTTGATGGCGTCGCAGACCATCTGAACATAGAGGTCTTCCCACTCGGCCTGCGAGAGCATGCCGGTGCCGAGGTGATCGGCGGCCTTGAACTCGGCGGGGGTCACGCTCGTCAGCTTGAGGGAGATATGGAGGTTGGGGTAGTAGAAGGCCAATCCCTCGCGGGTCAGCGCCTGGCTCGAGAGCTCGGAAGACGAAAGCCAGCCATCGTGGTTGGTATCGAGATCGTTGAAGATGCTGCCCAGCTGGCTGCGCAGCCGGGACACGAACGAAGACTCGGTGTCGTTGCCCTGCAGGAACCCGCCCTGGGTGGCGTACATCATGAACTCGTTGAAGTCGAGCCGGTCGTCATGGTTGACGTCGGCCTTCTGGAAGTCGGAAAGCGAGATGTAGGGACCGGCCTCGTACTCGTCGATGTAGCCGTCGTGGTTGACGTCGATCTTGTTGAAGATGGCCTTGTGGATGGATGTCCAGCCTGCCTCGAGGCCCTGGGTGGACTGGGCCGAGACGGTGCTCACCGAGAGGTTGCTCGTCGGCATTCCCGTGCTGGGGGCGAGGCCGCAGCCCGCCAGGGTACCGACCGCGACGATCAGCGCGAGCTTCTTCATGGTCATGGGTCCCTCCAAACGCAAGCAAATGTAAAGTGAAACATTCAATAAAAGCATTTTAAGTGACTTTTAAATACCTGTCAAGTAGGAGAATGCAATCGATCTGAAAAATCTCCGACTCCAGGTGCTGCGCCTCGCACTCCTGGCGCTCGGCCTCCGCTCCTTCGAGCGACGTCTGGAGAAAGGGCGCCGTCAGGGGCTTTCCCAGACACGACGGCTCTCGGGCGAGGGTATAATGCCGGCGATGAGCGACCTCTGGCACCCTGATCCGGCTCCAGCCAGCCGATTCTTCAAGGTGTCCATCGTGGCCGCATTCGGCGCCAGCGCCCTGCTGGGCGGGTGCGACGTCCTCCTGATCTCCCCCTCGCTTCCTGGCCTGCTCCCGGGCCTCGGACAGCCGCTGCAAGGGCAGGTCCTCGATGCGCTGACCGACCAGCCCATCGGGCATGCCTCGGTCATGGGGGACCTGGGCCAGGGCGACGTCGGCTGGGCGACGACCGGCAACGACGGCAACTTCTCCCTTTACGGCGACATCTCGCGCCGCGTCGTCAGCATCAGCCGGGCGGGCTACACCTCGGTCACCTACGAGGACGGCGGCATAACGGATGGCCGCAAGTACTACCTCTCGCCGCTCTTCCCGCAGAGCGGCAGCTATCACCACGTCCAGGCCGTGGTCACCGGACAGGTCGACGAGTACACGGCCAGCGGCCCGCAGCCGGCGCCGACCCTGACGGGCTCGGTCTTCTTCGGCGGCCAGGAGACCAACTTCGCGAACGGCGTCTTCGCTTTCCCGGAGATGGATCCGGACCTTCCCGGCAACGTCTACTCGGGCATCCTGGGCGGCGGCGAACTCGCCGCCGGCAGCCAGGATCCCTCGACCGGCGGGGCGTTCAGCTTCAAGTCCTACGGCAACACCATGAGCTTCGACTACCAGATCGTCAGCGTGCCGTTCGTCGACGCCCCGTCGGCGGGCGGCACGGTGTCCGTGACACCATGGCCCGATCCCCAGCCGCTCGAACTCGGACGCACCTTCGCCCGCAGCGCCGACGTCTCCTACAGCAACATCGGGTGGGCCACGCAGGTGGAGACCGACATCTCCATCGACTTCGGATTGCTCGGATCGCTCCTGGTCGCCCGGCAGTACCAGAGCCAGCAAAGTGTCGACATCCCGAGCATCGGCCCGGACTACCGCTACATCCTGGACGGCAAGGCCACCAACGCCGATGGCACGCAGGTCTCCGAGGTTTCCATCGCCACGGACGATCCATCCAAGGCTTCCTTCACCCTCCTTTCCCCGCCCAAGCCCACGGGCCCGGCCACGGGTGCCAAGGGGGTCGGCGCCCACCCCGTGTTCTCTTGGGATCCGGTCGCCGGGGCCGACAGCTACGTGGTCAAGGTCATCGAGCAGGGCAACACGGTGCCCAAGTGGGAGGCCTCCGTCGACGGGTCGACGACGGCGATCGGCTATCCCTGGTGGAGCGACGGCGACATGAACGGGGGAGCCTTGATTCCCGGCGCCTCGTACTCGTGGGATGTCTACGCGATCTCCACCGCCTTCGCGGGGACCTCGCCGACAGCCCTGGACCTCGCCGACGTGCTTCCGGCCGCGGTCGAGCCCGGCACCGGATCGCTGGCGGCTGCGTCCGCATCCTCCTCCGGGAGCGTGAGCCCACAGACCAGCCCGATCTTCGCGCCCTACCGGCAAAAGACCCTCGAGTCCTATACGAGCGGAATGTGGTTCATGCGATGAAGAAGCATCGCGTGCGGATCACGCAGACACCGGGTCCGGGATACGGCCGGCTGGTCGGCGTCGCCCTGATCGCCACGTTCCTGCCCGGCTGCCTGTCGCTGCTCCCCACGGCGGCGCTGCCTCCGGCCGGGACCTACGTGCCCGGCCAGCTCCTGGTCGAGTTCGCAGCGGGCACCTCGCTGGCCCGCATGCGCCAGGAGCAGCAATCCGCAGGTGCCACTCCCGCCAAGCAGCTCGCATCCGACATCTGGTCGGCCTCGGTCTCGAGCGGCGCGGAGACCCGGGCGCTGCAGAGTCTCGACCGGGACCACGACGTGCTCCACGCCGAGCCGGCCCTCACCATTCACGACGATATGGTCGGCGGCTTTACCCCGGGCCCCGTTTACGGGACCGCTCCGAGCCCCGGCTACCGGGTGCAGTACACCATTCCCAACCCGCTGTATCCGCCCTCGGGCGGCCTTCCCGGTCAGTGGGGCGTCACGCAGGTCGAGGCGCCACAGGCCTGGGACCAGGGCGCCCTGGGCAACGGCGTCGAGGTCGCGGTGGTCGACACGGGGGCCGACGTCGGGCACCCGGATCTCGTCAACAACCTGGACCTCAAGAACGCGGCCAACTACTACGATCCCGACAAGAACACGCTGCCCATCGACGATTTCGGGCACGGTACCCACGTGGCGGGGATCATCGCCGCCCAGCTCGGGACCTTCGGAACCGTGGGCGTGGCTCCCCAGGCTCACGTGATTCCCATCCGGGTGATGGGAGTCGAAGGCGGGACGACCGCCAACGTCATCGCGGGACTCGACCACGTCCTGCAAACCCCGGCCCGGATCGTCAACCTCAGCCTGGGTTCGACCGAGCCCAGCGCCGTCGAGCAGGACGAGATCGACAAGCTCGAACAGGCGGGGATCCTGGTGGTGGCAGCGGCCGGCAACGAGGCGCTCGACGGCAATCCGCTCGAGTACCCGGCCTCCTATCCCGGGGTCGTGTCGGTCGCGGCGACCCGGATCGTGGATTCCAGCAACGGAAGCAACATCCAGACCGAGCACGCCGACTTCTCCAACTTCAACCCGTTCGTATCGGTCGCCGCCCCTGGCGTCGACATCCTGTCCACGGTGCCGCGCCAGCTCGCCAACGGCGCCGCCGCCTCGACGCCCGACGAGGGCGCATACGCCTACGCCAGCGGCACGTCGATGGCCACTCCGATGGTCTCGGGCGTCGCGGCCCTCATCCTGTCCGCCCATCCGACCTGGTCGGCGGCCCAGGTCAAGGCCCAGCTCCTGGCGACCGCCGGAGAGCCGCCGACCGCCAACACGGGCTTCAACAGCTTCTTCGGCTACGGGGTCGTCAACGCGCTGGCCGCGGTGACGCGGTGACGCGGTGAGGACCATCCGGCCAGGGGCCCCCCCCATCGCTCGACCCGGGCAAGATCCCCGAACCGGGGCGGGCGGCTTTTCCTCGAGTTTTGGAACCCCGACTGTGACACCGATGCCCTTTCCCTGGTAATAATTGCAGTGACGATGAAAATACTGGCCGAAGTTCGCCGCGGAGACCGCGTGGAGAGCGTCCACCAAGGATGGGCGGTGGTCATGAACGCCGAGGGGAGCGTGCTCTACGAGATCCCTGGCGCTCCCTCGATCTTCGTGCGCTCGACCGCCAAGCCGTTCCAGGCCCTGCCGCTGGTGCGCACGGGGGCCTTCGACTCTCTCGGCCTCGACGACTCGCACCTCGCGCTCTGCTGCGCCTCGCACGTGGGCGAGGCGGTCCATCAAGAGGGGGTGTCCCGCATCCTCGAGCAGGTCGGCCTGACGCCCCATCACCTGCGCTGCGGCGCCCACCGGCCGTTAGCCGACTCCGCCGCACCGGCCACGTCCCTTGCCAACAACTGTTCCGGCAAGCACGCGGGCATGCTGACGACGTGCGTTCACTCGGGGTGGGATGTCGCCACCTATACCGATCCCACCCACCCGCTCCAGAACGAGATCGCCCGCGGCATCGAGCAGCTCGGCGAGACGCGCCTGGCGTGCGCGACCGATGGCTGCAGTGTCCCCACGTGGTACATGCCGGTGGCCAGCCTGGCCCTGGCCTACGCCCGACTTTCCGGCGACCCCGCTGGCAGTCGCATCGTATCAGCGATGTCCACCCACCCGGCCATGGTCTCCGGGACCGGCCGGCGCGACACGCGGCTCATGCAGGTCACCGGCGGCCGGGTGATTTCCAAGGGTGGTGCCGAAGGGGTCGCGGCGGGCTGCGTGCCCGAACTAGGGATCGGGTTTGCGGTCAAGATTGCCGACGGCAGCAGTCGAGCGGTCGGGCCTGTCCTGGTGACGCTGCTGCGGCGCCTCGGCCTCCTCCATGACCACGAGTACGAGGAGCTCCTGCCGCTGAGCCGCTTGACGGTGACGAATCACGCGGGCCTCGAGGTCGGCGAGATCGTTCCGGCCTTTTGATTTGAAGCTTTGATCCTCCCTCGCAAGCTCGGGCAACGACTCGAGGGAACCCGCTCGTTCCCTCGAACTCTCTCCGGCTGAGGGCAAGCTGCTGCGTAGCTCGGCTCCAGCGGTGGCGAAGATTCCACACCAAAGGATGCCGCCCGCCTGACACCTGGCGACGCTTGCGTTCCTCCCTCGCAAGCTCGGGCAACGACTCGAGGGAACCCGCTCGTTCCCTCGAACTCT
>JAJYIO010000156.1 GCA_021790035.1 bacterium
GTCGACCCAGAGCGGGGCCGGGGCCGCGATGACGCGTACCGGGCGGTGCAGCACGGCGTATTCCTTGCCCACGTCGATCGCGAGTGCGGCGAGATCGAGGCGCTCACGACGCGTGACCGGGGTTTCGGACCGCGCCATGAGGAGCAGATCGTTGACGAGGCGGGTCAGCCGGTCGGTTTCCTTGAGAATCGTCTGGAGCGGCATCTCGAAGAGGGTGGGATCGGTCCGGCCCCGCTTGAGGAGTAGCTGGGCATGGCCGGCGATGGCCGTGAGCGGCGTCCTGAGCTCGTGGCTGGCATCGGCTACGAAGCGCTGCTGCGAGACGAAGGCCGCCTCGAGGCGATCGAGGAGGCGGTTGAACGTGGCGGCCAGGCGGCCGATCTCGTCGTCTGCGAGGCCGGTGGTGTCGACCCGACGCCGCAGATCCTTGGCCTCGATGTCGTTGACCTGCGCCGTGAGGCCCATGATCGGCCGCAGGGTCCAGCTCGCCAGGTAGAAACCGGCCAGACCGGCCAGGAGCAGGCCGACGATCTCGGAGGCGACGTTGATGGCCAGCTGCTGGTCCATCGTCCGCTCGATCGGGCTGAGCACATCGGCGACCTGCACCTGGGCGATCGGGACGCCCGGGATGTCCAGATAGTGGCTCATCATCAGCAGATGGGGCTGGCCGGTGGTGTGCGGCAGGGAGAGCGAGATCGTCGAGAAGCCGGCCCGGCTGGTGAACGGGAGCTGCAGGTAGCCGAGATTGGAGGACTTGGCCCACACCTTGCCGTCGGTGCCGACGAGCTGGATGTACATGCCGTTGGCGGCGATCGCATCGGGCAGGAGGACCTGCGGGCGAACGTCCATCGGCGTGTGCTCCTCGCTGGCCTGCTCGGCGAGGTCCGCGATGTAGTCGTGGATCTGCTGGACCTTGCTCCTGACCTCGTCGCGTTCGACCGCCATCAGAAGCGACCAGAGCGCCTGGTGGCGGAGGATCGAGAGGAAGAGCAGGATGCCGCCCAGGAGCGTCACGAAGAGCAGGATCATGCGTGCCCGGAAGGTCATGGGCCTGGACCCCGGCGCCCTCATCAAAGGGCGCAGGATCTCGACCACCCTCGGACGCGCAGCCGCCGGAGGGTTCGGCTCGCCGACGGGGTTCATGGGGACTCTTTGACGACGTATCCGACCCCGCGGACGGTGTGGATGAGCTTGGGAAGCCCCTCGTCCTCGATCTTGTTGCGCAGGTACCGGATGTAGACCTCGAGGATGTTGCTGTCGCCGCCGAAATCATAGCCCCAGACGGACTCGAGCAGCCGATCGCGGGTCATCACCTGCCTGGCGTTGCACACCAGGTGGTACAGGAGATCGAATTCCTTGGGCGACAGGTCGATCAGCCGGTCCCCGCGCCGGACTTCCCGCGTGATCGCGTCGAGCGTGAGGTCTCCGACCTGGTAGCCTTGCTTGGTGCTCGAAAGGTCGCGCAGCTGCACGCGCACGCGTGCCAGAAGCTCGTCGAGGTCGAAAGGCTTGGGCAGGTAATCGTTGGCACCGGCATCGAGTCCGGCCACCCGATCCCGCACGTCGCCCTTGGCCGTCAGCATCAAGATGGGCGTCTCCGAGGTCTGACGCAGCCGGCGGCAGACCTCCATCCCCTCGACCACCGGCAGCATCAGGTCGAGGATCACGAGGTCAGGCGGCTGCTGGCGGGCGGCGATGAGGCCCTTCATCCCGTCGTGGGCGACCTCGACCTGGTACCCCTCGTAGGTCAGCTCGAGCTGGATGAACTTGGCGATCTCCTCGTCATCCTCGATGACCAGGATGCGTGCTGGATTGCCAGGCCGGTCGGGGATCATCCCTCAATTATACGGGGAGATCCAGGGGAGGATCGGATCGTCCTGCGTGGCGGGCGGCAAGGGCAGGTCCAGAAGATCGACGAACGCGCTCGGGCCCGCCGGGGCCTGGCGGGCGCCGAGCCACCGAGAGATCTCCAGGCGAGGTCCGGGTTGCAGCGTTCCCACCAGGAACTTCCAGCGTCGCGGATCGCCGGGAAGCAGACCCTTGGAGACCGCGCAGGTCACCGTGTTTTCGACCGGGTCCACGGCGACGCGCACCGGAGTGATGTCGGCGCCGTTCGGCAGGAACAGCCCGGCGCTGCCCGCGTCCAGCACGATGGCCGCGGACCACGGGGAAGACGAGCGCGCGTTGCGGCCCGACAGCAGGGGCGCGGGAGCCGCCATCGGCCCGTCCGGCACGTCCACGAGGTGCGCAGGTGGGGTCCCGGCGGCCGTCCGGAGGTACGCATCGATGACCGGCAGCGGGGGGAGGCCTCCGTAGGCCAGAGGCGATGCCATGTGCTCCAGCGTGAAGACGAACGCCCAGTCAGGACCGTCGTCCTCGACCGAAAATCCCGTCAAGGCGTCATCCGGGCTCTTGCCCTCGGGATGGTCCTCGAGCCGGATCACCGCCCGGCTGGCCAGCTCTGGCACGGTGTCGTGGAGCGGAACCGCGGTCAACGGGCTCGCGCCGAGATCGAGGGGTTCGATCGTGACGTCCTCGCCCCCGTGCACCTCGAGATCCTGCCAGGGGATCGCCACCTCGACGCGGTCGGCGCCCCAGGCCGTCTTGACGGGACGCCGCGTCGGGGGATCGGCGAAGACGAGCAGGTGGCCCGGACGGACCGGTTTCAGATCCAGGAGGTACTGCACGGGGAAGGGCACTCCGGCCCGCGGGAGGCCTCCCGGCCGTCTCGGGATACCGATCGCGAACGACACGCGATGTGGAGTTCCAGAAAATTCCGCGGCCAGGTAGAGGAAGCGGCCGTCGTGCCCGACTTGAATTGCCTTGACCCCGGAAACCGACTGCATCGTGCCGCCCCCGGGCACCACCGTGAGGGCGGATCGCCACGCGCTGCCCCCCTTTCCGTCGATGGGGGGGGAGATCGGGCCCCGTGCCCTCAGGACCGGGGCCCCGAGGGGCCGGCAGAGATACTCGGGTGGCAGGAGGCCGAGCGCCCGGTAGGCCGCGGACAGGTAGGCGCGGAAGGTCGTGTCGAACAGGCCGGATTGCCTGGGGGGGGCGTTCGAGCCCTCCCACCCGAACCAGTCGCTGCCTTCGGCCTTGAGCAGCAAGGTCATGGCGCGAGCGCTGTCGGGCGAATCCGGCGCCTGTCGCTCGTGTTCGTCCAAGGCGTCTCGAGCGGCTTCCAGGGCCTCCCAGGCACGGTTCTTGTCGTGCTGACCGATCCACGTGTCGAAGGTGCCGTTTACCCAGGCGCCCGGCCAGATCGGCCCGGGCAGCCGTTGCGCCAGCGCTTGCGATAGATGTGCGGTGGCTGGCGGGAGTCGGCTCGCATCAGTTCCGCCAGATGCCTCGACCAGGCCCAGCGCCTCGCCGGGGGTGACCGTCACGAGCTCGGGATCGTGCTCGAGCCGGGTGTACAGGCTGTCGAGAAAGGACTCGCCGTTGTCCGGATAAGCTGCCCACGGATTCTCGCCATCGAGGACGATGGCCAAGAGCCGGGGTCGTGAGCCACCGACCTTGGCGGCGATGGCGTCGAGGCGATGGACCAGATCTCGAGCTGCCTCGGGACCCTTCCAGGAAGCGTATTCGAACCCGATGCGATCGGAGAGGCCGTGATCCCGGAAAAGCACGAAGGGTCCCTGCCGGGCGCGCCAGAAGTCCGTCAGGAGGTCGGGCCGCACCAGCTTGCCGCCCTGCCGGAGCCCGATCCCGAGGGTCCGCGCCAGGATGCTCTCGTCGGTGGCGATCCAGCGGATGCCGGCCTCGCGGAGCAGCGGCATGGTAGCCTGCGACACTCCGCCCTCGGGCGGCCACATGCCGACCGGACTCCAGCCCAGCCAGCGCCGGTAGATCGCCACTCCTCGGGCCACCTGCACGCGAGCGTCGTCGAGATGGCGAAAGGCCGGGTGGGGCAACGGGCTGCCGGGTTGCGAGATACTGGCGACATCGCTGTCGACGAGTAACGGCAGGATCGGATGGGCGTAAGGGGTCGTCGCGATCTCGATCTGGCCCGTTCGTGCCAGGCTGGCGTACTCGGGGAGCACCTCGGCCATCAGGGCGCGGTGGACCATGAGGACGTTCCGCTTGTCGGCCTCGGTGAATCCCCGACCCTTCCGGAAGAGGGCGGCCATCTTGGGCTGACGCCGGGCCGACGGGGACAGCCAAACCAGGTTGGCGAGCACCTGGAGGTCCAGCCAGTCGGCGGTCGTGTAGTCTTCTTCCGGCTTGGCCTCGAGCTCCCGGTAGCGCGGCAGCGCCGCGGCCATCTCGGGGGTGGCCGTGAAGAACGTCCGATGGATCTCCCGTTTCTGGGCCGGCGAAAGCAGGATGGCCGCAATGCTCGAAAGCTCGAAGGCCCGATCCGTGGCGCCGCGGTCATAGGCCTCGAGCTGCGAGATGAGCGAAGGGCTGAAGTCGAAGGTCACGTGGACGCGATGTCGCGCCACCAGCTGGGCCATCTCGAGGTAGTCCTTGACGGCGTGCAGGCGCACCCAGGGTTGCTGGAACACGTCGCTGTGGCCCCTCTTGGGGTAAAAGGGCTGGTGCATGTGCCAGATGATCGCCACCTCGAGAGGGTAGCGCGGCGGAACGCCGGCGCCGGTCAGCAGCACGAGGGCCAGGGCGCCGGCCATCGCGAGCGGGCGCATGCGGATCGGCATGCCCGATCCTACCCCGCAATCGCGGATGCTGACCGCCGGAGCTGCGCCCGGAGCCCTGCGATCGGTGAAGGAAAGGAGTTACCGATCGCCTGCGGGTTCCCTCGAATCACTGCCCGAGCGAAGCGACGGAGTTTCTCTCGGGCTCGGTTGCCGGCGAGATCTCACCTGGCGGGTGCCCGTCTTTGCGGAGTTCCTGGAAACGATCCCAGGCGGCCTTGGTCCCGGCCTTGAAGGCCTCGAGATTGATGCGGGCCGGCTGGATGATTCCCTCGTTCACGAAGTTGCCCGCCTCTACGACCGAATGCAGGGTGATCTGCGCGTCGTCGAGGGTCGGATCGAGCTTGCCGAGCTTGCCCCGCAGATCCTCGGTGATGTCGCTGACCTCGTCCATCGTCTGGCGCACCTGGGTGAGCAGATCCTCGACCCGTGGCAGCACGTCGGTCTTGACCGCGCCCAGGAGCACGACCCCTTGCCAGAGGGCCAGGGCCACCAACCCGCCCACGACGGCCACCACCGCGGCGACGACGATGTACAAGGCGTCGAGCGACGTCAAGGCTTCCCTCCTCCTGGCAATCGGTTCTTGCTTGATATACCCCTGGCAGCGGCAGTGGGTCTCTCCAGGTGGCCCCGGATCGCGGTGCCGAACGGTGGGGACCGGGATTTGACCGTATAATCGACGCATGCGCGATGGCCTTGGCCGGCAAATCGACTACTTGCGCGTCTCGGTTACGGACCGCTGCAATTTTCGGTGCCAGTATTGCATGCCCGAGCGCGGGAAGATCTGGTTCCCCCGCGAAGAAATCCTGTCGTTCGAGGAGATTCACACCCTCGTCCGGGATGTCTTCATTCCCCTGGGTTTGACGCGGATTCGCCTGACCGGCGGCGAGCCGCTCTTGCGCCAGGATCTCGCGACCCTGGTCGGGATGCTGCGAACCGAGCCGGCCATCGAGGACCTGGCGCTTTCCACCAACGGCGTGCTCCTCGAAGGCCAGGCCGCCACCCTCGCGGCCGCGGGCATCGATCGGGTGAACATCAGCCTGGACACGCTGCAAGGAGAGCGCTTCCGCACGATCACCCGGGGCGGCAACCTGGAGCTCGTCTTGCGGGGCGTCAAGGCGGCACTGGAGGCCGGCATGCATCCGGTCAAGGTCAACTGCGTGGTGGTCCCCGGCCTCAACGAGGAGGATGTCATCGAGCTTGCCCGGCTCACCATCGGCCTGCCGGTTCACGTTCGCTTCGTCGAGCTCATGCCCGTGGGGGATCGGGATCTCTTCGCAGCGAGAGGCTCCGTCAAGACCTCGGAGGTCGCGGCAGTGTTGCAGGAGCGCTTCGAACTGGTGGCCGTCGAGGCTCCCCCGGCTGGTAACGGGCCCGCCGACTATATGGCGATCCTCGGCGCCATGGGCACGATCGGCTTCATCCACCCCATGAGTCGCCATTTTTGCGATGCGTGCAACCGCTTCCGGTTGACGGCCAACGGCCATATCAAGGCCTGCCTGCTCACATCGAGCGAGCTCGACATCAAGACTCCCCTGCGGCAGGGCGCCTCCCCGGCCGAGCTGCGGCAGGTGGTCCAGGACGCCGTCGATCTCAAGCCGGACTGGCATCACATGGGCGACGGAGACCAGGCCCTGACCATGAGCCAGGTCGGAGGTTAGCGGGTTTCCGGGCCCACTTCGAGGTCCCGGGCTCGCTCGAGGTCGAGCGCCGCGCCGATCCGCTCGAAGGCAACCGTGGCTGCGAGCAGCGCGGCCCGAGCGTCCTCGAATTTTTGCTCGCGACCCAGGAGGTCCGCCGAGAGCAGGAGCGCCCTGGCTACCTCCAGCTTGCTGCCGAGA
>JAJYIO010000157.1 GCA_021790035.1 bacterium
GAAGGAGGCGAGGCGAGGCTCGAAAGCGGCCTTGGTCATGGCGACGAGCGCAGGAAGGGTGGCGCGGACGACCTCGATCGCGCCTTCGGCCTCGCGCTGGGCCTGGACCTGGTTGCCGGAGACCTGGGCATCCTTGGCGAAGGTGATCTGGGGCAGGTCGAGGAGCTCGGCCAGGGCAGGGCCCACCAGGTTGCAGTCGCCGTCCGTGGAACGGATGCCGCACAGCACCGCGTCCACGCTTCCGACCTTGGTGATGGCGGCGGCCAGGACCCGGGCGGTGGCGAGGGCATCAGATCCTTCCAGCGCGGGATCGTTCACCAGTACGGCGCGATCCGCTCCCTTGGCCAGGCACTTCTTGATCGAGCCCCTGGCATCCTCGGGGCCCATGGTCAACACCACCGTCTCGATCGAGGGATCGGCGTCCTTCCACTTCAGCGCGACCTCGAGGGCGTATTCGTCCATCGGGTTGACCGCGCTCTGGGTCCCGGTGCGCTGGAGCGTCAGGTCGGTCTCGAGGCGACGCGCCTCGTTGGTATCGGGGACGTGTTTGACGCAGACGACGACTCTCACGGTTAACTCCTGCAAAAGGTCGCATTGGCTAGAAGCTCCCTATGCTAGCACGGACGCGACTCGCGATGCGTCCGTGGTGCACCCTCTGGCCATACCGGTCAGCGGGTGCCGGATCGGGCAGAACGGAATCGCCCCGCTGGCAATTTCCCCTTGCGAGAAGGGGTGCCAGCGGGGCGAACCGGTCGGCGGAGTGAGGTGTCCGAGCCTCCGGCCGGGCCCGGCCCGGCCCGTCAAGAGACTTGCGAAGGCCTTACCGCTCTCGGAATCGCGCACCGAACGCCAGGGAGTCAGGCTAGAGAACGGGTACCTCGCCCGGGAAGTAGAGCAGCGGTCTGAGACCTTCTGCGACCGTCACGGGAAGTGGTGTCGAAGGCACCGCTCCCAGGGGAGCTACCGGTGAGACGACGGGTGGGGCCACCGGCGGGATGTCGGGAACCTCGACCGGCGGGGCGACCGAGTCATCGGCCAGTGGGGCGACCGCCGGTATGGCCGTGTCGAGAGGCGACGACAGCGGGGCCACGGCCGCTCCGATGGGCGGCGCTATCGGCGGAATTCCGGCTGCAACCGGCGGTACGACCGCTGGCAAGCCCGGAGCGACCGGCACGCCGGTGCCGTAATAGACCAGCGGTGGCTGGCAGTACGGCATGAAGGCCGCCGCCCCGAAGTAGAAGGGGCAGAACGACGGGTAGTAGAGCCCTGCGTCCAAGGCATAGGGGTAGAAAAAGACGCTCGAGTCGTAGGCGTACGGGAAGAAGTTCATGGCCGAGAAGACGGAGAACGGGAAGTAGGACAGGGGGCCGATGCCGAACGGCTCGAAGCCGCCGAGGTAGGATGCCCCCCAGAACGGGGCCAGGAAGTTGACGTGGCGATCGCCGAGTCCGGTCTCGACATCCGAGCCCGGTACGCTGAGCAGCAGCTGGCTGGCCTGGTCGGGAGTGAGGGCTCGTGGCAGGGTCCGTGCCAGCAGATCGGGAGGCGGTGCTGAGTTGGCGCTCACCGGCCCGACATCGTTGCGCCGGGACAGCTGATCGAGCTGGCCGACGTCGGCCTTGAAGTTCAGAGCCGTCGCGATCTCTTCCGGCGTGGCCGGCTGGACCACCGAGACGGCATCGGCCCGCGGAGGAGCCGTGAGCTGTCCGGGCACCGGTCGACCGCAGCCCAGGAGCGCCAGGGGCGCCAGCCAGGCAGCGCTTCTCCACGAACGCATGGATCCCTCCTTACACCTCGACACCGGCAGGGGCCCGGGACGCGTCCGCATATCGGCCGAATTGCCGCCCACGCGATCTGCGCCTGGCACGCTCTCGTGGCCCGCCCCCTGCACTCGACACGCCGATGCTAGGCAAGACCGGGCCCTGGCACAACGCCGGATCGGTCGCCCTCAAAGCCCCTCGGCATCGCGAACGATCGGGTAGGGGTCTCGCGCCGATCACCGCCCCTGGCGCGACCCGGTTCGGAACGGCGATGGTTGGCATCTCGGCAAAATTGCCAAAAGCCATCGCCATGTATCGGAAAGCGTCTTCTGGCGCCAATCCCTGGCCAGCCAGGGGGCAACGGTCTCGTCGAAACCGCCAGGCGCGAGTTGGGCGGGTTGGACCAACGCCGGTTCGCGCCGTGGTGGCAAGATGGGCTCGACGCTCGAAAAGAGCGCGTCACTTCTTCCAGAATCTGCCGCTCCAGAAAGTGACTGTCTTGCATGTCGAACCGACGCGATACGAAGGCAGTCGCCCTTGCCGGCCCGGTTTCGGGCCGCCTTCCGCCGGTCCCCCCCGTACGAGCGTGCGGACCGGATGCCCAGAGCCAGAGCGATCGGTCAGATGCTCGATCGCCCCGCGTAGCCCGATCGGACGATGTCCGACCGGCTCACTAGAAACTCCCCTTTGGGGCAGGGACTTGCAGGGGGCCTTGCCCCCCGCAAACTACCCCCCGCTGCGGGCAAGCTGCTGCGTAGCCCTCCTCCGCAGGTGGCGTTTCATTCGAGGGTGTCGGCGCAGACGGTGGGCAACTCATCGATAGCCCACGCGGATCTGCTGGCGGTAGGTGGTTCGAACGCGAAGTGGCCGGAAACCGGGAAGCACTCGGTCGTGGCCAGGGCCTCGGGTCCAGAGTGCGTGACGCATCGCGTCGGGTACTCGGCGCCCCGGCGTGCGACCTGACGGGTGCGCCCCAGACCGGTCCCTGCCCGCATCCGGGCAGGGTATTGAGTGGTGAGGTGAGGTATGAGCCGGAAGATGACGCTGCGTCGCCGCGCCCTGTTCGCCGGCGCGTGCGCCCTGACCCTGGCGGCTTGTGGCCAGACGGTGCCACAGGTTCCGCCGACCGGATCTTCTCCAGCTCCGGTCACGGTGCCGGTCGGCGTCGGCTCGGGCGGCAACTTGACCGCCCCCAGCGACGTGTCGAATCAGCCGGCTTCTTCTTCGGTTTCGCCTTCGCAGCTGGCGCTGCCAGCGATCTCGACGCCCTTCGACATCCCCGGCCCGACGCAGATCGCCTTTACCAGCGATCTGGATTTCAGGGGGATATCGCTGTCGTATTTCACCCCCTTCTGTCTCACGGGCATCCAGGGCCTGTTCATCTACGATGACGCGAGCAAGGACAACTATGCGATTCCGGGCGCGGGTGTGGGAATCGAGAACCCGCAGATCTTCGACGGCGGGACCAAGGTCCTGTTCGATCGGGTGGATGGCACCATCTGGTTCTACGACCTGCTGACCGAGCTCACGGTGCAGTTCAATGACGTGAACGAAACGGGCTATTTCGTGACCCGTCCGTCCATCAGCCAGGATGGCACGGTGATGACGTACGTCGGAGTCCCGGGCTGGGTGTGGCCTGACGGCCTGGCGTTCATCTGGATCAACGGCGTGGTCGCCGAGCTTGCCAAGGTCAACGCCGTCGGATTGCTGGACGGTGGCATCTCGTGGATCCGGATCAGCGCCAACGGCCGGTGGGCCGTGTTCACGACCGGAGACGGAGCGCTCTTTACCTACGACGTGGTCAACGACATGGTTTATCAGGTCACCGACGCGCGCGTCGTGGCCAGCGGTTATGCGACCGATCCCGACATCTCGCCGGATGGCTCTCAGATCGTCTGGTCGGCGATCGAGCCTGACGGCTCGATGCGAATCTACCGTTACGACCGCGTCGCCGGACTCGTCGACCCGATGCCTTTCGCCAATCTGGCGATGGGGTCGCTCAGCGCCTTCGATCCGCGCTTCCTCGGGCCCGACGGCTCCTGGATCACCTACGATGTGTTCACGGCGGCGAACTGGGGCGGCTTCCGCGTCCTCGGCTACGACTGGGTCACCGAGGCCGTGCGGACCTTCTCGATCCTCAACAGCGTCCAGGGAGTGGGCGACCAGCTGGTTTCGGACTAGCCAGTTTACCGCCCGAAGCGGGCCCGAACCAGTCAACCCGGGAGTACTCCAGAGTGCTCCCGGGTGCGGTCATGGCGGCCTGGCGCAGCCATCCGTCTCGCGGACGGCATCCTTCCCGGTGGAAATTTTGCTACCAGGAGGGCCGAGCCACGCAGCAGCTTGCCCGCAGCCCAAGAGAGTTCGAGGGAACCGGCGGGTTCCTTCGAGTCACTGCCCGAGCTTGCGAGGGAGGCTCGAAGGTCCCGCTCAGCGCTTGCACCAGGACGAGCGGGAATCGAGGGGCGCTAAAACCCTCCCTCGGCTCCCCGTGAAGGCGATTCAGAACCCTCGCCAGTACCCGACCTGGGTCTCGAAGTACGCAGGCAATGGATTGATACCGACCGACGACGTGTACAGCGGGTAGCGGGTCTCGATGACCAGTCCACCCGGTATCTTGACGCCCAGGATGATGTTCATCGAGTACCAGGTCGAGGGAGTGGATGGTGCCGCGTCGGAGCTCGGAGCGACATACGTGACGCGGTTCCCCAGCGCGATGTAGGGCAGTGGCCCCTCGCCCGTGGCCCGGGCCGCCGCCATCGTGATGTCGATATCGCCCGAGTAGCCAGAGAACGAGGTCTTGGCGTTCGAAGCCGTGGTCATCCACTGGTTGAGCGCGCTGGGGTCCATCTCGGCGCCGACGCGGATGCCCACGGGGGCCCAGATGGTCTGCTCGAAGGAGGCACCAAGCTCCGTGTAGTAGAAGGGAACCGGGGAATTGGCGGCCGGGCTGAGCCCCAGACCCGCCTGAACCTGCACGAACCGGGTAGGTCCGGTTGACGGCGTCGCCGGATCGGCGGTCAGGCTGATGGCCGAGCCGTCGTCGGGTGCCGTGTTCCCCGCGTCTTGCGCCCAGGCCGGCAGCGCCCAGAGGAGGGCGCCGCAGGCGAGGGATAGGGACACTGTGCGGTGAAGGAAGTGCATCGGGCGATCGCCGTAGGTGGGGGCAGCGGTGACGGGACTAGTTGTCCGAGGAGTTCAGGACCTCTCCGTAGGGGAGGTGGATCCGGAGCTGTGTCTGGCCGTTGGCGCTGTTCTCTACATGGGTCTTGACCACGATCCGGCGGGGATTCAGGGACTCGCCCAGGGAGAGGAAGAAGCCGCGCACGTAATCCTCGACGTGCATGGCGCGGGCCTTGGCCACGCGGGCGCCTTCCGCCTTGCTGGCCGTGCCGTCGATCTCGATGGCGAAGTCATGCCGACGCATGATCGCGTCCACCTGGTCGGGCGAGGCGTCCCGCAGCTTGTAGCCGAGGTCGCCCAGCGTGCTGTCGAGCGGATCCGTGCGCTCGAGGTCGGTAAGCTCGTCCTTGCCCTTCTTGAAGTGCATGGCCACGTCGAAATCGATGGTGTTCGGCAAGCTGAGCGACAGGTTCAAGGGAGTCTTCTTGCTGGCGTCCAGCGCCTTGAGCCGGGACGGAATCGCGACCTTGGGACCGTCGCCCAGAAGGCCCGCGAGATACCTGATGCCCATCTGGAGCTGGGTGTCCTTGTAACCGGGGCGCTGATCGAGCGGGACGCCGTCCATGTGCTGCGAGGCCTTGGGGAGGGCATCGAAGGGCATCGGCTGGACGATGATGTTGGGCACGATGCCGACCTTGTTGATGTCGTGGCCGCCCGCCGTGAGGTACTTGTCGGTCGTGATCGCGACTCCCGCGCCGCCATCCAGGGAGTGGACGGTCTGGACGAGGCCCTTGCCGAAGGTGCGCGTGCCGATGAGGACTCCCACGTGCGTGTCCTGGAGCGCGCCCGACAGGATCTCCGATGCCGATGCGGAGCCGCCGTCCACCAGGACCACCAGGGGTTTGTTCTTGGGCCACACGAGCTTGGGGCGATCGCCCGGCGAGTTGTCCGGCAGGAGCTCGCGCTGGTCATCGCGATCGACGATCTGCACGATGGGGCCGTGGTCGATGAACATCATCCCGATGTTGACCGCATTGGGCAGGAGCCCGCCCGGATTGCCCCGTAGATCCAGGATGAGCGCCTTCTTGTTGTGCATGGCAAGAAGGGCCTTGTGGATCTCCTGGTCGGCGTTCTCGTTCATGAACGACGACAGTCGGATGTAGCCGATGTCATCCGGCAGGGACTTGGTGGTGACGTCCTTCGTGACGATCTCGCCTCGGGTGATCGAGACGCTGAAGGGCTTGGAGACGCCAGTCCTGCCGATCAGGAGGTCGACCTTGGTGCCCTTCTTGCCGCGGATCCGGGTGACGGCTTCCTCGATCGCCATGTCGCGAGTCGGCTTGCCATCGACCGCCAGGATTTCGTCGCCCGCCTTGAGCCCCGCCGCGGCGGCCGGGGTATCCGGCAGCGGCGCGATGACCGTCAGGTCGTTGCCGCGCATCCCGATCTCGATCCCGATCCCCGAGAACTCGCCGTGGCGCTCGTCTTGCATGCCCTTGAAGGCCTTGGGATCCATGAAGCGCGTGTAGGGGTCGTGCAGGGTTGCCAGCATGCCGCGGATGGCGCCGTACTCGAGCTTGGTGTCGTTGAGGTGCGGGTCGAGGAACTCGCCCCT
>JAJYIO010000158.1 GCA_021790035.1 bacterium
GACGGCCTGGGACGCCATCGCGGCGATTCAGGAATCCCTGGCCGGTCGTCCCATCTTCATCGCCGATGGTCATCACCGCTACGAGACGGCGCTCACGTACCGGGACGAGCGCCGTCAGGCCCAGGGTGCCTACTCCGGGGAAGAACCCTGGAATTACGTGCTGATGGCATTGTGTTCCCTGTCCGATCCCGGCCTCGTGGTACTGCCGACCCATCGCCTCGTGCGCGCTCCCGACCTGGACCGCCGGGCTTTCCTGGAGCGCCTGGGCAGGAGCTTCCGCATCGAGGAGGCGGCGCTCGGGGACGCGGCCGCGGACGCCCGGAGTCAGGCCGGCGCGCTGTTGAGGCAGCTCACGGGCAAGCATCGCCTCGCGATGGTGCTCGGAGGCGACCCCGCGCCTCGCATTCTCGAACTCGCCACGGCGCCCGAGCTGGCCTTGACCCACCTGCCGCAGTCCAAGCCCTGGCGGGAACTGGCCGTGGCTCACCTCCACTACCTCATCCTCGCCGACGTGCTCGGGATTCCCGAGAGCGAGTGGAAGGGCGGCCAGCACCTCGTCTACACGCGAGATTCCTCCGAAGTGCTCTCGCGGGTAAGTTCGGGCGAGTTTGACGTCGGATTTCTGCTAGAGGCCCCGCCGGTCGATCAGATCACCCGCGTCGCGCTGGCCGGAGATGTGATGCCGCAGAAATCGACGTACTTCTACCCCAAGCTCCCCACGGGCCTCGTCGTACACCGTCTCGACGAGCATCCGGCCAGCATCGGGGCGCCTTCGCCATGAGTCCTTCGCGCGTCGAAGGCGCTCATCGCTGTTCCTACCAGGCGGGGCCGGCACCTTGCAGGCCGCGTTGGGCGGTTTGCGCGGTGTCAGGCTTTTTGCCCGCAACTGCCGGCAAGACCGGAGTAGAGAGTTTCCAATGACCACGGCCGGATCGCCGACCTCGCGGACCGAGTTCGGCTTGAGGGCGATCGCGCTGAAGCGCGGTCGCGAGGATCGGCTCAAGTCCGGCCATCCGTGGATCTTTGCCGGCGACCTGGCCGAGCCGCTCCCCGCGGACGTGGCCGGAGCCCCGGTCGCGGTTCTCGACCATCGCGGCGGATTCCTGGCGATCGCCGTGGCGAGCGGCGGGGGCGGTCTCGTCTTGCGCGTCTTGACCCGCCAGCGCGAGGTCATCGATCAGGCGTGGCTGGCCGGGCGGTTGTCCTCGGCCATCGCGCTACGCCGGCGCTGGCTCGGCGAGGTGGAAGGCGTTCGCCTGGTCAACGCGGAATCCGACGGCTTGCCGGCGCTCATCGTCGATCGGTACGGGCCCTTTCTGTCGGTACAGTCGCTCTCGGCCGGGGCGGATCGGATGCTGCCCAACGTGGTCGAAGAGCTGGTCAACCTCCTCTCGCCGGTCGGGATCTACGAGCGCAGCGACGTGGCGATACGAGCTCTCGAGGGCCTGCCCGAGCGCAAGGGGGTCCTGTGGGGCGAGGAGCCGCCGGACGAACAGGTCATCCAGGAGGGCAAGGCGCGATTCCTGGTCGACATCAAGAATGGCCAGAAGACCGGATTCTTCCTCGATCAGCGCCTGAACCGCCAGCGCCTGCAGACCCTTTGCGGCGGCAAGCGCGTCCTCAACACCTTCTGCTACTCGGGCGGATTCTCCATCCCGGCGGCGATCGGTGGCGCGGCCTCGGTCGTCGGGGTCGACGTCTCGGCCTCGGCGCTCGACCTGGCGCGTCATAACGCAGAGATCAACAAGGTCGGGGAGCGCTGCCAGTGGGTCGAGGCCAACGCCTTCGACTACTTGAGGGAGCTGGATCGGGATCGCAAGCGGTTCGACGTCGTGGTCCTCGATCCACCGGCCTTCACCAAGACCCGACAGTCCGTGCCAGGCGCGATGCGCGGCTACAAGGAGATCAACCTGCGGGCCCTCAAGATCCTCGAGCCGGGTGGCCTGTTGGTGTCGAGCTCGTGTTCTCACCACATGGATGCCGAGACTTTCCTCTCGGTCATCGCCGAGGCCGCAGCTGACGCGGGCCGGCATCTTCGCATGGTGGATTACACCGGACCCGGGCCCGATCATCCCAGCCTGCCCGCAGCCCCCGAGACTCGCTACCTCAAGTGCTTCTGGGGCGTCGTGAGCTGAACTGGCGGCGTTCTTTCTGGCTTGGGCGGGATCGGTATGCGGGGATCGGCCCTGGCCCATCCCATCTGGTCCTGACCTGCTCGGTCAGCCTGGCTTCGCCAGGTTCCCGCCAGGTTGAAACTTCGATCCTCCCTCGCAAGCTCGGGCAGTGACTCGAGGGAACCCGCCGGTTCCCTCGAACTCTCTCCGGCTGAGGGCAAGCTGCTGCGTGAGCCTGGCACTCGAGGTTTCGCAGTTTTGACCTTACAGGCAGCCCTCCGCGAGACTGGTTGAAACTTCGATCCTCCCTCGCAAGCTCGGGCAGTGACTCGAGGGAACCCGCCGGTTCCCTCGAACTCTCTCCGGCTGAGGGCAAGCCGCTGCGTAGCTCGGCTCTTCCGGTGGCGAGTTTCCACCTTGAAGGATGCCGTCCGCGAGGCGGCTGGCGGCGCTCAACTGAAACGAGTCGAGGCGTCGAGCCGGGGCCGTTCGCAAAGCGGTGTCCTGCGCATGCGACCCCTCGAGAAAATGACCTATGTCGCCGAGGCGCTCGGGACCGCAACCGCCGGATCATCCGCCCGACCCATCGCGTGGAAGCCCTTGTCGACGTAGACCACGGTGCCGGTGATGGCCGAGGCGAGATCGCTGCTGAGGAAGGCCGCCGTATTTCCCACCTCGGTGGCCTCGAGCGCCTCGGGCAACGGGGAGCTGGCCCGGCAGTACTCGATCATCGTCTCGATGAACCCGATCGCCGTCGCGGCCCGCGAGGCGAGCGGGCCCGCCGAGATCGCGTTGACTCGCGCACCCCACCGGCGTCCGGCCTCGTAGGCCAGTACGCGCATGTCGCTCTCGAGCGCAGCCTTGGCCGAGGACATGCCGCCGCCATAGCCCATCACCACGCGCTCGGACGCCATGTAGCTGAGCGCGAGAAAGGCCCCGTGCCGCGCCAGCAGAGGCCCCAGGCGCTGTACCATGGATACGTTGGAATAGGCGCTGATGCCGACGGCCGTGAGGTATCCGTGGCGGGTCGTCTCGAGCAGGGGCCTCTTGACCTCGGGGCCGTTAGCCAGGCTGTGGACCACGATGTCGAGGCCGCCGGGCCCGAAATCCGCCCTGATGCGATCGGCGACGCCCTGGATGCTCACGTCGCCATGCTCGGCATACTTGCGGTCCGCCCGGAGATCGGCAGGAATGTCGGCCTCGGTGTCGAACGCGGCATCGAGGGGATAGATCCGCTCGAAGGCCATCTTGCGGCCGTCCGACAGGGCCAGCGAGGCATCGAGCTTGCCGCGCTCGATGAGCTTGCGCAGGATGCCCAGGGCTGGCGGCCAGGTCCCGATGGTCACGCTGGCGCCGGCCTCGGCCAGAGCCTTGGCGATGGCGAACCCGAAACCGTTGTCGTCGGCGACGCCCGCCACGAATGCGCGCTTGCCGGAAAGATCGATCGCTAGCATGGGTGCCACTATAGCGATCGCTCGGCTGCACGGCTAGAGCCCCGTCCGGCCTCTATGCCGGAATCGTCGCAGCGCACCTGGGTCTTCTCGGTGGGGCCGTCCGGAAGGTTTGTCCCCCGGCGACCAGCCACGGGTCTTGCCGGGAGTCTGCTACGATCGGGCCATGACTCGCACTCCAACCGTGGACGACCAGCCGATCGACCAGTCGCAGACCTGGAAGACCGAGAGCCTGACGGATGCTCGACTCCACGACGTCCTGGTCGTCGATGGGCCCTTCGGCTGGTCGGGAGTGTACCCGCTCGATCTCGACCAGACCCGCCAGGACGGGCGCTGCGTGCGGCACTGCAACTTGTACTACCTGCACTTCGCCATGCCCGCCCACGTCCGGGAAAGGGCGGCGGTGGTGGTCGAGAAGACGCACTATCGGCTGGCCGACGGCGAACAGCTCGTGGTGGACGACGACCTTTGCACGCGCTGCCTCAACAGGGCCTGTCCGCCCAATCGCAACCCTGGCGCGGACCTTCAGGATATCCCTGCCGGCAAGCTCGTCCTGGCGCTCTGAGAGCGCGGCGACTCGCTCCGGGGGGCCGTCGGGTTGCGGCTCTCGGCGAGGGGCAGGACTCTGGCTTGCGGTTGCGGGCTGCCTGCCTGCTAAACTGGGGGACCCTCGGTGGAGTCTGACCTCCCTCGACGGGCAAGGAGGAAGACTTTGCGACTCCATCCCACCGGACCGGTTCTGGGCGCCGCTCTCTCGATCGCGATCGCTTCGCCTGCCTTGGCGGCCCCGCCACCCGTGTACATCCCCGAGACGGGAACGATCCCGTCGGTGGCCACCACCGAGGATGCGGCCGCGACGCTGGTCAATCCGGCGGGCCTCGGCTGGGACCAGGGCCTCGGCCTCCAGCTCGACACGGCCGGGAGTTCGAGCAGCGCGCTCGCTCTGGGCCTGGGCGGGCTGGGCGTCGGCCTGCGGATGGAGGGGCAGCGTCAGGAGCTCACGCTGGCCACGGAGATCCCGCTCACCGCGGGCTTCCGGACGGGGCTGGCCTATCGCCTCGGTCGCCTGGGAGCAAAGACCGGCGGGGATTATGACGCCAGCTTCCTGGCCCGGCCGACGGACTTCCTCTCGCTGGGGGGCGCCGTGCGCAACATCGGCGGGACGTTGCCGGGAGAAGCCCGGAACTACCAGGTCGGTATCGGTGTGCGGCCGGGCACGGATCGCCTCACCTTGAGCCTCGACGGGGCGTGGGCCGAGGGTCGGACCTTCTGGCAGGCCGAGCCCATGCTGGGCATCGATGCCGAGGTCGCCCCGAGCATCTTCCTGCGCGGCGAGGCCCTCTACGACCCCATGACCGACGACGTGACGACCCGGTTCGGACTGGGCATCGGGACGCCCAACTGGGATTTCGGAGCGCTCTCGGGCCCGGTGTCGAGTTCAGGGGCGAGCCTGGCGGGCACCGCCGGATACCTTCGTTATCGCGAGGCGCGCAGCAAGGCGCTCCTGGGGCCTTCGGACGTTGCCGAGCTCAAGCTCCGAGGAGCCCTGGGGCCAAGCACGAGCACCCTGGCAGTTCTGACCGGCCTCGGCGCGATGCCGCCGGTCGCCGCCACGCTCGAGGCCCTGAAGGAGACGGCCGAGGATCCGCACATCACGGGTCTCGTGCTATCCATCTCCGACGTCACGGCATCGCTGGCGGACGTGGAGGAAGTGCACGACGCCATCGCAAAGGTCGTCAAGGCTGGCAAGCCGGTCGTGGCCTATCTCCCGGCAGGTGGCTTGTCCGAGATGTACCTCGCCTCGGCGTGCAGCCGGGTCGTGCTGAACCCCGTCGGAACTCTCGATTTCACGGGGTTCGCCACGGAGATGCAGTACTACAAGGCCCTGCTCGACCGCATCGGAATCAAGGCCCAGTTCGTCAAGGCGGGCCCCTACAAGGATGCGATGGAGCCCTTCCGCCGCAAGCACATGAGTTCGCCCAACCGGTCCCAGCTCGATCAGCTGACGCAGGATCAGTTCGAGCAACTCCTCGAAGGTATCGCCGCGGGCCGTCATCAGGCCACCGACGACATCGCGGTCGACGTCAACCAGGGCTTCCTTTCGGCACCCCAGGCGCTCGACGCCAAGCTCGTCGACCAGCTGGGCGAGCCCGAGGACCTCAAGGCGGCCCTCGCCAAGGCCCACGTGCAGGCGTCCGGGCATGTCGACGCGCTGGACCTGGCGTATCGGCTCCGCTCTTGGGCCCCGGCCCATATCGCCGTGGTCAATCTCTCGGGCGCCATCAGCAGCGGGCCGAGCGGTAACGATCTCCTGATGGGCCGGACGATCGGCGAGAGTACGATCGTCGGTGCCTTGCGCCAGGCTCAGGCGGATGCTTCGGTCCGTGGGGTGGTCCTCCGGATCGATTCTCCCGGCGGAGATGCGATCGCATCCGAGGCCATCCGTGACGCGGTCGCACGCCTGGCTGCGGTCAAACCGGTCGTCGTGAGCATGGGCGGCGAGGCCGCCTCAGGCGGTTACTGGGTGGCATGCGGCGCCAATCGCCTGCTCGCAGACCCTGCCACGATCACCGGCAGCATCGGCGTGTTCGTCGGCAAGTTCAGCGCACAGGGCCTCTTCGACAAGCTCGGCATCAACACCGACACCGTCAGTCGCGGCCGCTACGCGACGATCGATTCGATCGCCCACGACCTCACGCCTGACCAGAAATCGCTGCTGTTCTCCAACATGGAGTTCACCTACGCCAGGTTCCTCGAACTCGTGAGCCACACCCGCCACATGACCGAGGCCCGGGTAAAGAGCCTGGCTGGGGGCCACATCTGGTCCGGCCAGGCAGCCGCCAAGCTCAAGCTCGTCGACCAGGAGGGCGGCCTTCTCGACGCCATTTCCGAGGTCAAGCGCGAAGCGGGGCTCGAGGGGCGCCAGG
>JAJYIO010000159.1 GCA_021790035.1 bacterium
GGCAGTCGTCGCCGAGACGCTCGGCGTCGTCGCGGTGGCGATGTTCTTTCTGGACTTCGCCAAGATAGCGATCTTTCGTCATCTGGGCGAAACGGCGCCAGAGGTAGCGGGCCCGACCGCCGTCGCTTCCGGTCGACCGCGCAGAGGGCCCCCTTCAAGCTGAAAGGGGTTCAGCTCTTGCGCGGTGCCTTGGAGACGACGTCCGCGTATATCGCATCGAGCAACCGGGCGCGGTGGGGGAACTTCTGACGAAATGCCGCCAGCTTCTGGCCACCGGACTGGCGATCCAGGATGTAGTAGCTCCACGACTCGGCGAAATCCTCGTCGGGGCTTTCCTTGGCGTAGGAGCTCACGGTGTTGCCGGCTCCATCGGACTTGATCGCGGCGTACCAGCCGGGTGGGCAGAACGTGTGGTCCTGGCTCCGAGCCTGGCCGATCAGGTGGCCTATCTCGTGGTCCAGGCGCCGGGGGTGGAGGTAGAAGAGATTGGTGGCCGCATGCCAGATGCTGACGGTCTGGCCCTGGGCGGACGATCCGCCGACCAGCGAGGGGTCGTGGTACTTGGCCTGAAAGTACGCATCGTAGGGATCGGGGCTGGCTTCGATCTGGAGCGTCCGGACCGGATACCGCGTCGTCTGGGGCAACTGCGTGTAGAGATCGAGGGCTCTGGCCAGGGCCGCTTGCGGGTGCGGCATCTGCTGGGAGATGGAGATCGTCAGGTGGCTGGTGCCCACCCAGACGTCGTAGGGAATCTGACCCTTCGAGGGCTTGTGGGGCCGGATGTAGAGATACTCCCGCCCGCCTGCCGAGTTCAAGAAGACCACCCAGGCTGGTTTGGCCAGCGCGGCGGCGACGGCCGCCTGCTGAACAGACGGCACGTGGCGTGCCCCTTTGTCCGGACGCCTGGTGGCGGCCTGTTCGGGTGCGCCCTTGCGGGCTGCGGTGCGCGGCCGGCCAGCCGCCACGCGCGCCGAGATCGAAGATCCCAACGAATGGCTCTTCATCGAACTCCCTACTCCTCTTGCGCCTGTTATCCACCAGGAGGAGCCGATGCTGACCGGTGCGCGAGGCTTTTACGGTCCATTTGACCCGTCGTTAACCCGACGCGGTTCCCGGGTGGCCAGCCCTCGCCCGCCGGGTCGGCAGGTGCCTTCCGGCTGCGGGTATCGGGACCGCCGCCCGCGTCAAGAAAGGGGAAGGCGCAGGGTCATGGTCGTTCCCGAACCCGGGAAACTCTTCGCAGAGACGGTTCCCCCGTGGAGCGTCGCGATGGTGCTGACGAGCGCCAGGCCCAGACCAGCCCCCCCCGAAGCGGTGGTCCGCGAGGCGGCCACCCGGTAGAACCGTTCGAAGATGTGGGGCAAGTGTTCCGGTGGAACCCCTTCCCCCGTGTCGGCAACGCGGATCTCCGCGTGGTCATCGATCGCCGCTGCCGAAATGACCACCCGGCCGCCCAAAGGTGTGTAGCGAATCGCATTCGAGACGAGATTGCCGATCGCCCGCTGCAGCAGCAGCCGATCGCCCGGAACCGAGATCGGCTCGTTCACGGCCACCTCGAGGCTCACGCCGGCCTCGGTGGCCGCGGCCTCGTAGTAGTCACGGATCGCCTCGAGTTCATCTCGGATCTGCAGATCCGCGCGATCGATCTGCCCGGTGGGGTCTTCCGAGCGGGCCAGGAAGAGCAAGCTATCGATGATCTGCGACAATCGGTCATATTCTTCGAGGCTGGAACCGAGGACCTCGCGATACGTCTCCGCAGTTCGCGACCGGGAGAGGGTGACCTCGATCTCGCCGCGCAGGTTGTTGAGTGGCGTGCGTAATTCGTGGGCGATATCCGCGGAGAATCGGTCTTGCCTCTGGAAGGCGGCCTCCAGGCGGTCGAGCATCGAATTGAGCGCCCCGGCGAGGTCTGCCAGCTCGGCAGCCAGCGGCTTGGCCTCGATGCGCTCGGAAAGGTTGGACGAGCCGATGCGCGTCGCGGTCCGGGCGATGTCCTCGAGCGGCCGGATCTCGATCCGGGCGATCAGGTAGCCCAGGACGCCGCAGGATCCGAGCGCCAGCAGGAGGACCCAGAGGAGCAGACCCCGGAACTCGCCCAGGAGCTTGTTCTCAGGAGAGCGATCGAGGGCCGCCTCGATCGTCGCGCCGTGTCCCAGACCGCTCATCCGGACGGCCGCCACCAGGAAGCTGCGCGGTGCCCCCTCGGCACGACCGAGCTTCGTGGGAAGGACATCGACCTTGGTGCCGCGGCCCACGGCATCCAGGACGGGGATCCGAGAGAACTCCGAGATGGGCAGCAGGCGCGACATGCCCGGGGTCGCGATGCGGACATGCCCGCCGGCGTCCAGGACGCGCAGGTAGATCCGGGGCTCCGAGATCGGGGCTTCGAAGAGGACTTCCTCTCGCAGCCCGCCGAGGGGGCCGAGGCCAGCCACGGCCATGTGGACGTCTGCAATGCTGGTGGCCAGAGCCTCGGCGTCCTCGCGATCCAGGTTGTGGGCCAGGGCGCCGTAGACCAGTCCCGTCGCTGCCAGGACGACCAGGAAGCTCGCAGCCGTGTACCAGGCGGTCAAGCGGGTGCCGAGGGACCAGCGGCCATGCCCGGGCCGGGTCATCTCCTCGGGCGCGACGGACGGACGGGCCAGCAACGCGTTCACCGCTCCTCGAACACGTAACCGACGCCGCGAACGGTATGGATCAGCTTGCGAGCGAAGGGATCGTCGATCTTGGCACGCAGGCGACGGACGTGCACCTCGACGATGTTCGTGTCGCTCTCGAAGCGGATATCCCAGACCTGTTCCGCCAGGAACTTGCGCGACAGGATCTCGCCGGGGCTCCGGGCGAACTGGAGCAAGAGCAGGTACTCCTTGGGCGTCAGGTCGATGTCCTTGCTGGCCCGCGTGACGCGGCGTTGCAGGGGATCGATCACCAGATCGGCGATTCGCAGGGCATCCTGCCGGGGAGCGGCCCTGCGGGCCAGGGAGCGCACGCGAGCCAGGAGCTCCGAGAAAGCGAAGGGCTTGACGAGGTAGTCGTCGGCCCCCAGTTCCAGGCCCCTCACGCGATCCGGCACGCCGTCGCGAGCCGTCAGGAACAGTACGGGCGTCTGGAGCCCGGCGCTTCGAATCTCGCTCACGATGGACCAGCCGTCCTTGCCCGGGAGCATCACGTCGAGGATCACGAGATCGGCCCCTTCGCCGAGGGCGATCTCCGCCCCCCGGATCCCGTCGGTTGCCACCTCGACCTCGAACCCGTGCTCTTCGAGCCCGGTGCGCAGGTAAGCGGCGGTTTTTTCTTCGTCTTCGACGACCAGAACTTTCAAGTTACCGGAATCGTAGCACGGCAAGCCCCTCGAACAGCACGGTCCGGCGCCGATTGCGCGGGCCTACGGATTACGAAACTGTAACCCTTTTCAAGGGACCGGCCGCCCTCTCTTCCCGGTACGATGGCCCTGGTGGGATCCCTGTCCCCGTCCTCGCAGTCGAGTTCTTGAGGTTCTCCATCGATGAAGCGCATCTCCATCTCGCTGGCAGCCTTGCTGCTGGGCGGATGTATGGCGCTCCAGGCCCGCCGCCCCGATCCCGCCACGCACGCCCTGGCCCGTGCCGCGAGTTTTCGGGCGCGAACGCTCGATTCGGCGAGCCTGCGCCGGTACTTCGCTCACCTGGCCTCCCCACCGGCGGCATTCCCGCCCCGGACCTGGACCTTGCCGCTCCTGTCAGAGGTGGCGCTTTACTACCGGCCCGACGTGGCCCAGGCGCGGGCTCGCATGGAGATCGCCCAGGCCGGGCGGATCGTCGCCGGATCCGGGCCGGCTGCGCGCATCGCCTTGACGCCCGGCTATGCCTTTGGCAGTCCGGCCGGCACGTCGCCCTGGTTTCCAGGCATTGCCCTGGATCTGCCCATCGAGACCGCCGGCAAGCGCGCTTTTCGTCTGGCTGCCGCCGATCGCCGGATCGCTGCAGCTCATCTGGACCTTCAGACCACTTCCTGGCACGTAGGCCACCAGGTCCATGATGCCCTGGTGGCCTACATCTGGCAGCAACGCAGGGCTTCTTTGCTGCAGATCGAGGTGACCCTGCGAGCCGAGCTGCTACGTCTTTTGCGCCAGCGCCTGGCGGCGGGTGCGTTATCCGAGCCGGAGACCCTGACCGCGGCCCTGGCGCTGGATCGAGCTCGCCTGGGGGCACAAGCGCAGCGGGGCAAGCTCCTGGGGGCGCGCCTCGCGCTGGCTGCCGCCGTGGGTGTGCCGGGGCGGGCGCTCGACGGTATCAAGTTCTCGTGGCCTGGATTCAGCAGGCTTCCGGCGGTGCCCCCCGAACCCCGGCTGCAACGAGCCGGGCTGGCCAACCGCACCGACGTCCAGAGCGCCCTCCTGCACGTTCTGGAAGCCGATGACGACGTTCGCGTGGCCGAGGCCGGAGCCTGCCCCGACGTGCATCTGGGCCCAGGCTACAAGTGGGATCAAGGCGAGAACAAGATCTCGCTGGCCCTGAGCGTGGCCATCCCGCAGGCTCGCGGCCCCATTGCAGAGGCTCGGGCCCGCCGGGATCTGGCCGCGGCGACCTTCGACCGCCAGCAGGACCAGGCGATCGGCCAGATCGAGCAGGCTCGAGCGGCCTACGGTTCGGCCGTGGCCGAGCTCGACGAGGTTGACGAGACCTTGTCGGCCGCCCGGCAGCACGACCGGGAGATCGAACAGCGGTTTTCCGCCGGCCAGGTCGACCGGGTCGAGCTCGACGACGCGAAACTCGAGGCCGTCGTGGCGCAGCTGACGCGACTCGACGTCGTGGCCAACGGACAGAATTCGCTGGAGCGCCTCCAGGCCGCGATCCAGACTCCCCTTTCGGCGCTGGAGGGCCCCAAGTGACAGATTCCGGAATGGTTTCGCGCAGCCAGCGCCTGGGCAGGATCCTCACGGCGATCGGCCTCCTGGCCGCTTCCAGCGCGGCGGTCCCCCTGGCGGCCTGTCAACGACATGGACCGGACCGCGATCGAGCTGCCGGCACGGCTCCGGCAGACACCGGCGCCAAGGCCCGGAGCGCCGACCGTGGGGGAGACGACGCGGATCAAGCGGATATCTCGGTGTCGACAGCTTCCGACGGCCAGACGATCGTGCATCTGTCAGATGACGCGATCCGGCGCGCCAACCTCGAGATCGATCGACTCACCCTGGCCAGCGGCGGCCCGCAGACCGTCGCCTATGGCACCTTGATCGCCGACCCGGCTCACTCGTTCACCTTGCGCGCTCCGGTGGCCGGCACCATCGAGTCGCCTTCCGGCCAGTGGCCCGAACTCGGCTCGCACGTGAACTCGGCGGCATCTCTGCTCGGGCTCGTCCCGGTGCTGGCGGCGGCCGATCGGGTGAGCCTCTCGGCACAGCTGGCCGCCGCTCGTGGCCGGATCGCAGCGGATCGAGCCCTGCTATCCGCGGCGCAAGCAGCTTACCTGCGGGCCCGGCTCCTCAATTCCGAGGCCAAGAACCTTTCCGACAGCGCCCTGCAGGCCGCTCGCGCCGCCCGCGATGCCGAGGCCGGGCGCCTGCGTGCCGACCGCGAGCAGGCCCGTCTGCTGACGGTGGCGCTGGCGAACGGAGCCGGCGGGAAGCCCGAGCTCCTCGAAAGCCCGGCAGCGGGCGAGATCACCCAGGTGCGAGTCGCGCCGGGCGAGTCGGTGCAAGCCGGGACGCCGCTGGCACAGATCTCGGACTTCCACACCTTGGTGGCCAAGATCGAGATCCCGGTGGGCGAGCCGACACCGCCTCTGGCCGCGCCGGCTCGCATCGTTCCCGCTGGCGACCCCGGCCTCGTGCTGCCCGGTCACTCGCTCGGACTCGGCGATGATCCCAGCTGGCAGGGCGGGGTCCGTCTCTACCGGGTCACGACCGGCCGGTCGGAGCTCCGACCCGGTATGCCGGTCGCCGCCTACCTCCAGGATGCTACGGCCAGCGGTTCGGGGGTCGTGATCCCGCGCTCGGCCGTGATCTACATGCAGGGTGAAGCCTGGGCCTACGTTGAGCGCGACGACGGGGACTTCGTCCGGCAGCCGGTACCGACCGATCGCTCGGCCCCGGGTGGCTATTACGCTGGCGGACCGTGGAAGCCGGGCGTTCGCATCGTCGTCGCTGGCGAGCAGGCCATCCTATCGCAGGAGCAGCAAGGCGGGTCGCCTGCGGGTGACCACGGCAAGAAGAGCGGCGGCGATGGCGGCGACGACCTCGATGGCTAGTCCTCTTGGCCGGGCGGTGTCGGCACCCGCTGGCCACGCGCGTCTTTCCCCGGCACGGCGGGCTCTGGCGCCATGTTGAACCGCCTCATCGCCTTCTCGATCCGGCGACGGGGCGCCATCATCGCCCTGGCGCTCATCTTGACCGCGCTGTCCATCTCGTCCCTGTTCGGGGCCCGCCTCGACGTGTTCCACGAGTTCGC
>JAJYIO010000160.1 GCA_021790035.1 bacterium
AGATTGCGCTTCAGCTCACAAGAAACTCCCTCGCTGCGCTCGGGCAGTGACTGCGGGGTCCGTGCCAGCCCCCGCATGCCCCCACTGCTGCGGGCAAGCTGCTGCGTAGCCCAGCACAGCAGGTGGCGTTTCATTCTTGGCGACCGGAACCCCTGACAGACGGTTCAAGCCTGCACTCGGGCGAGCATTTACGTTCGCTCCAGGTTGATACGTCAGGGAGCTGAGCCCGGTCCCTTGAAGACGATCTCGATCCCATCGCCGGCCTTGCGGTAGCCGGACCCGCACTCGGGGCAGACCAGGTGCGCTTCCGTGGCGGTCGCGGGGGTCTTCTCCTCGAGCTTGATCCCGCAGGCGCAGGCCCAGCCCCGCAGGCGGGCGGGGTTGCCGTAGACCATCGCGTGCGGCGGGACGTCCCGGGTCACCACGGCGCCGGCCCCCACGAAGGCGTACTCGCCGATCGTATGCCCGCACACCACGGTGCAGTTGGCCCCGAGCGTGGCGCCGCGCTTGACGATCGTCGGCGCGTAATCCTTGGCCGGGTCGTTGCGGCGCACGTGCGATCGCGGAGTGACCACGTTGGTGAACACCATCGATGGCCCGCAGAACACGTCGTCCTCGAGGACCACCCCGGTGTAGACCGAGACGTTGTTCTGGATCTTGACGTTGTCGCCGATGCGCACGCCGGGGGAGATGACCACGTTCTGCCCGATGTTGCAGCGCTCGCCGATCTCGCAATCCCTCATCACGTGGGAAAAGTGCCAGATCTTGGTCCCCGCGCCGATCTGGCAGGGATCGTCGACGTAGCTCGACTCGTGGACGAAATAAGCCTTGCCGGTCGCCGCCGAAGCGCCGGCGCCCTGCGTCGTTCCCATCATGCGGTGATCCTCCCGGCTCCTGGCCTGTCAGCGGCCAGCGCCTGGCCGACCCGCTCGAGCACCTTCACCACGCGGGCCCCGCTGGCCCCGTCCGCCAGCGGCGGCCGGCCGGTCGCGCAGGCCTCGAGGAAGTCCAGGAGCTCGAGCTGCATGGGCTCGCCCGGGCCCAGGTCGATGGCGCGATAACCCTCGTTGCGGGCCACGAACCCGCCGCCGTCGGGATCGAAGCCCTTGTCGTACAGCTTGAGCTTCTCGGTCTTCAGGATGTCGTTGAACACGACCATCCGGCGCGAGCCGATCACGACGAACTGGTGCAGCTTCTCGGGTTCGAGCCAGCTCACGTGTACGTGCGCCGACAGCCCCGAGGGAAACTCGAGGTCCACGTGAACGGCATCCTCGCGCGGCGTCCCCAGGATGCGATAGCCCGCAGCGGCGACATGGCGCGGCTCCTCGCCGGCCAGCCGCAAGAGGAGAGAGAAATCGTGCGGAGCGAAGCTCCACAGTACGTTCTCCGCGAGCCGCAGCGTCCCGAAGTTGAGCCGGCTGCAGCGGATGTGCTGGATCGCGCCCAGCTCGCCCGCGGCCACCAGCTCCTTGATCGCGGTGAAGGCCGGGTGGTACTCGAGCAGGTGGCCGACCATCAGCACCCGCCGCCGCTCGTCGGCGAGATCCACCAGGGCGTCTGCCTCGGCGGCCGACAGGGCCAGGGGCTTTTCCACGAACACGTGCTTGCCGGCCAGGAGGGCCTTGCGGGCCAGCGGGAAGTGCGTGGGCACCGGCGTGGCCACCGCGATGGCGTCGATCCCGGGATCGGCCAGGATCTCGTCGAAGGAGGTGGTGGTGCGGACGCCATGCTGCTCTCGCACGGTCGCGAGGCGTTCAGCGGACAGATCGCAGGCCGCGGCCAGCGCATCGAGCTGATCGAGGTTGCGGATGAGGTTGGGGCCCCAGTATCCGGCCCCGATCACGGCGACGCGCGTCATAGCATGAAGATCTTACACGAACGGCGGCTCCCTGGCCCGACCGCACCCCGAGCCTCTCCAGAGCAAAGCGAATCCGATCTGCCGTGCGTCTGACCCCAGCGCAGGCCGGGGCCATTCGAGCCGCGGCCCAGCAGTGCTTCGGCGCCGAGGCGCGAGTCCGGCTCTTCGGCTCCCGCGTCGACGATCGCCGCCTCGGCGGAGACATCGAGTTGCGGGCCCTGGGCGAAGACGTCGTTCCGAAAGCTCCAGGGCGTGCACGGCATTTCGGAGGTCCCCCTCGGCCAGGCGCACCCACGGCCGCGCCGCCTCGGCGGGATCAGGCGGATCGCTCATAGGCGATGACGCCCTCTCGCAGGGCCGGTGAGATTATGGTCCCAGGCACATTGCGCCCCCCTGCGCCACCCGTCCGCGCCATCGCTTCGCCCTTTCCAGGAGATCTCGACCGGACTAAGATGCCAATCGAACGGCTCGAGGAACGAGCGCCCGGCGACGGGCTGGCCGGTGCCTTGAAACGCTGCGGGATCTGGGGTAAGAGACGAAGGAAAGCTCCCAGAAGAGGATCTGCTGCCGTGCGTCTGACCCCAGCGCAGGCCGGGGCCATTCGAGCCGCGGCCCAGCAGTGCTTCGGCGCCGAGGCGCGAGTCCGGCTCTTCGGTTCCCGCGTCGACGATCGCCGCCTCGGCGGAGACATCGATCTGCTTGTCCAGCCCGCCTTGCCTCTGGCACCCGCCGACGCCTTCGCCGCCAAGATCCGGTTCCTTGCCAAGCTCGAGCGGACCCTGGGTGAGCGGCGGGTCGACGTGGTCGTCGAGGGCACGGATGACCGCCGCCCGATCGTCCAGGTCGCCCTCCGGACGGGCATCGCGCTGTGAGCCCCGACTCGGTGCGCCTCTGGCAGGCCCTCGACGCTTGCAAGCAACATGCCCAGGCGCTCGCTGAAGCCCTCGACGACATCGCGGGCATGGACCTTACGGGCCTCGACCTTGCAGACCTTTCGCGAGCCGACCGTCGCCTACTCGATCAGTTCGCCTACCGGTACACGCGCCTACAGGACGACATGGGCGCCCGCCTGATGCCGGCCGCGTTGCGGGCCCTGGGCGAAGACATCGTTCCGATGGCCCTTCTGGACCGGCTCGACCGTCTTGAGCAGCTGGGATGGCTCCCGTCCGCCGAGGAATGGTCAGAGCTACGCCAGATCCGCAACGAGTTCGTGCACGAGTACCCCGAGACCCCGGCCGAGCGGCTGGCGAAGCTGGAGGCGGCCATCAGATCGGCTAGCCGGATGCTGGCCATCTTGAAGCGGATGGATGAACGGGTAACAGGTCGCTTCGGCGCATCCGGATAGTCGAAAGGATCCCAGGATTGCGTGACGAGGCCCCCAGCCAGCGCGTCCTCCTCCTGGCGCTGTCGCGTGAACCGAGCAAGACGCTCTCCGAGGACTACCGGCGCCGTCACGGCCTCGGCGTTGCCCCTATGGTTCAGCGAGCGCGCGAGCGACACAGGGACCGGGAGCTCATCGAGCTGGACGAACGCGGGAAGTACCGAGTTCCAGACGCTTTCCTGCGACGCTGGCTTGCCTTGAAAGATCCGAGGTAGCGATCTCGGCTTCTCGAGGATAGTTTGCGTGGCCTCGAGAATGTCGGCCAGGCACTCCTCGGACTCGATAGCTACCCGCCTCTGGCGACCAAGCCCTGCACGTGCGCGACCAGCGCCCGGGCGAGTTCCAGCGCCTCTTCAGCCTCCTCCAGAGCCGGCTCAAGGGGCCCGCCCGGGTAGCGGAACGCAACGGCATAGGGCGTCAATATGATCGCGATGCCGCCCCACTCGGCGAAGGAGGCCTCGATGGCCTCGCACTGCGCGACGAGCGGCCCCAGATCGTGAGACTTCGGGAAGGGCCGGCCGTGGGCTGACAGAAATCCCTTCAAGGCCTTCTCGGCGCCCTGCTGCGAGTGGTAGGCCGCGGCGTCGAGGAGCCGCGGCTCGATGGAGAGCGCTCGCTCGGCCATGAGCAGATCCCGCTCGGCGCGGGCCAGCCAGTCTCCGCTCTCGGCCGCCCAATCAGGCCGCATAAAGGAGAACGCCCTCGCGGAGCGCCGTAGCGGCAAGGGACGATGGCGCCGCCGCTCGCTGTGAGAACTCGGCCTCGGTCAGCACGATGATGTCCATCGGGATCGAGTGGCGGCCTATAGAGCGATAGGCCGCCCGGATCCGCCGATGCGCAGGCTCTGGTGAGCTGGCCACGACCAAGAGCAAATCCACGTCGCTGTCGTTCCTCGCCGCGCCGGTCGCCCTGGAACCGAAGACATAAGCTCTCGTGGGCACGAGATCGTCGAGCAGGCGGGAGAGCGCAGCGACGACCTCCTCGAGTTCTCCGGCGGAGAGCCCCCGCACAGCGGCCCGAACCCTCTGGGCGAGATCCGCCTTGGTCGTCATGCCAGCTAACTCCCTGTCTGACCGGGCCGCTGAATTTCCAAGCGGACCAGCCCACCCTCGCCGGCATCATACCCCGGGGTCGCACAGTAGGGAAAAGAGGGAGCGCCAACCGGTCTCGGAGGTCGTTACGCGGTCAGGATTGTCCCGGCCCCCGCCGGCCACGCAAGAACCCCCTGCCCGAGGGGTGGCTCCTGGCATACGTCGCCTACCACCCCGGCAACGCGGCCAGGCCAGATTCCCGAAGTGGATAGCAAGATCTCGGTCCGGGTATTGTATATATTGTAATACTTGATAGACTCAGTGCCCGGGAGGTTTGCCATGCCCAAAGTGCAGAAATACGGCGGTTCTCTCGGCATCACCCTGCCATCTACCGAACTGGAGGCCTTGGGAATCAAGCAAGGTGATGACGTGCTCGTGCGCCGCCGAGGAAGTCTCCTGGAGGTCGTCCCCGTCGAAATGCGGCCAAAGCTCCGCCCGGCCTTGCAAGACCTCTACAATGAGACGACCGAACAGTTTGGCCCGGCCCTCGAACGCCTGGCTAAGTGACTTCCGAGATCGTCTATCTCGAGATCGAGGAGGTCGTCATCATCCACGACCTGCTGATCGAGCAGTATGGCGGAATCGGGGGGCTTCGCGGCGGGCACGAAGGTTACAACCTCGTGGCCAGCGCAGTGGATCGGCCCAAGAACAAGGCGTCGTACGAGGGGGCCGACCTTCTGGCTCAGGCCGCCGCCTTGATGTTTGGCCTGGCCAAGAACCACGGGTTCGTAGACGGCAACAAGCGCGTGGCACTGGCGGCCACGAACATGTTTCTCCGAGCGAACCGCTGGCGGTTGATGTGCGCACACGAGGCGATAGCCGCGTTCCTGGAGCAGTGCAGCGATCCGAGCTGGACCGAGGCCTCCGTCTCGGTTTTCGTCAGAAGCCATGCGACGCGGGATCCATAGCGGCCTCCGCGAGCTTCGGGTCCAATCCGGGGGCAGGCCGCTCCGGGCGCTGTATGCTCCTGGCCCACTTTTCAGTGTGAAGCGTAGCGCCGACCAGGCTGGCGGCCGCTGAAGAGGTCGCAGCGACCTGGCGAAGCTCGCGAGGTCGAAGTGAAATCGGGCTCCCGATAGGGAGCGCCAAGCTGGAACCATGTAGATAGTTGCTCCCGATGGGGAGCAAGTTGCGGTGCCGCGTCCAGCGGCGATCCCGATAGGGGTCATGGTGCGCCGTGTCCCCGAGCTGATTCCATGTTATGCTCCCAATCGGGAGCACCGGCCATGGCACCAATCCGAAAATTGCCCGATCGCACGCGCAGCCCGCTCGAAGGGCGGCGCCAATCGCCGATCGCGGCTCGCGTGGCGCGCTTCGTTCGCGAGCGCAGGCGAGCGAACCGCCTCGATCAGGCCGAACTCGCGACCCTGGCGAACGTGGGCAGAAGGTTCGTCTCCGAGCTCGAGGCCGGCAAGCCGACCATGAGGCTCGACGCCCTGGAAGCGGTCCTCGGGGTGTTCGGCAAGACCCTCGACCTGGTCGACCTCGAGCGCACGGAGGCCGCGGGCGCTACCCGGGCAGGAGGCGCGGATGCAGAGGACAGCTAGAATCTGCCTGGACGGTGTCCCGGTCGGGCGGCTCGAGGAGGTGGAAGCGGGCTCGGAGTTCCGCTACGATCCTGACTGGGCGGCAAATGAGGATGCCTTGCCGATCTCGCTCACGATGCCGGTGCGCATGGAGCCGTACCGGTCCAGGGGACTCCATCCGTTCTTCGAAAACCTCCTGCCCGAGGGGTGGCTCCTGGAGCTGTCGACACTGGCTCTCAAGATCCCGAAGGACGACGCCTTCGGGCTGCTGCTCGCCACGTGCAGGGATTGCCCCGGGGCCGTCGAGGTCCTGCCCATCGAGGGGGCCGGGTGATGGCTCTCGCCAGGGTGGCCGTACCGCCGTCCGGGCTGGTGCGGACGGCGGACGGAAAACTGGCGTACGTCGTGAGGCGGTTCGATCGGCCAGGAATACCTCGAAAACTGGCCCTGGAGGACTTCTGCCAGCTCGCCCAGCTTCCCCCCAAGGACAAGTACCAGGGCTCGCTCGAGCAGTGCGCGCAACTCGTTCGCCGCCATA
>JAJYIO010000161.1 GCA_021790035.1 bacterium
TGCCGGGGCGTTCATCCTCACTGCCAGCCATAACCCCTACGAGTACAACGGCTTCAAGATCAAGGAGCCGCACGGCGGCTCGGCGTCGCTGGAACTCACCGCTGACATCGAGCGCCGGCTGGGGCCCGTGGACGCGGTCAAGAAGACCGGTGGGCCCGAGATCGCGCGCTTCGATCCCAGGCCCGACTATTTCGAGCAACTCGGACGCCTGGTCGACATCGAGCGTCTCACCGCGACGCTCTCGCCCCGCGGGGCTCTGACGTCGGCGCTCAAGTGGCCCGACCTGCTGACGATCGTCGATTCCATCGGCGGGGCGGCCGGCGGATTCTTCTCGCGGCTGTTCGGGCTGCACCGCCCCCAGACCGATTTTTCGGCCCCGCAGTTCCTGGTCGAGATCCGGAGCTCGCGGGATCCGCTGTTCGGCGGCGTCAATCCCGAGCCCATCGCGCAGAATCTCGGCGCGCTGTCGGAGGCGGTCCGGCGGGAGGCGTCCCGGTACCCGATGACGATGGGCGTGGCGCTCGATGGAGATGGCGATCGCGTCGGAGCGGTCGATTCGGACGGCGCCTTCGTCAACTCGCACCAGATCTTCGCCCTCATCCTGCGCCACCTGGTCGAGGATCGCGGCCTGTCGGGCGGCGTGGTCAAGACCGTCTCGACCTCTCGCCTCGTGGCGCAGATGACCGAGGCCTATGGTCTGCCGCTGCACGAGGTGCCGATCGGCTTCAAGTATGTCTGCAACAAGATGCTCACCGACGACATCCTCATCGGTGGCGAGGAGTCGGGCGGCATCGGGATCAAGGGCCACCTCCCCGAGCGCGACGGCATCCTGTGCGGCCTGCTGCTGATGGAGCTGGTGATCCAGCGCGGCAAGTCACTCGGCGCTCAGATCGCCGAGCTGTCGGAGCGTTTCGGGCCGCATGCCTACGATCGGGTCGACCTCCACCTGCGCCGGGTCGAGGACGGCAAGGAGGTGGTCGAGAGCGTCAAGCGTTCCGCGCCTGCCGCCGTCGCGGGCCAGCACGTGGCCGAGGTCCAGACGCTCGACGGAGCCAAGATGGTATTCGACGACGGTTCCTGGCTGCTCTTGCGCGCCAGCGGCACCGAGCCGGTCTTGCGGGTCTACGCCGAGGCCCCGGATGCGGATCAGGTCGCTCGCCTCCTCGCTTTTGGTCAGGAACGCGCACAGACGACCGCCGGGCTGGGGCAGCAGGCGTAGCGGCGGATCCACGAGGAGATCGAGATGCCCGACCGGATGAGAGTCGCCGTGATCTGTGGCGGCACATCGAGTGAACGTGAGATCTCGCTCCGGAGCGGGCAGGCCATGCTCGGCCAGATGGACCCCGGGCGATTTCTTGCCGAGATCGTCGACCTGGCCGATATCCTGGCTCGCCGGAAGTGGCCGATCGAGAAGCTGGTCGACGAGTTCGACGTCGCCTTTCTGGCCCTGCACGGCCAGGGGGGCGAGGATGGCCGGCTCCAGGGAATGCTCGAGCTGTTCGAGATGCCCTATACGGGTTCGGGGGTCTTGGCCAGCGCCCTGGCGATGGACAAGAGCATGGCCAAGAAGGTCTACCGGGATGCCGGACTGCCGGTGGCCAGAGAGGTCGTGTTCAGCGCGGTCGAGGCGGCTGCCGTCTCGAGTGCCGAGGCCGCGGATCGGGTGATGGCGGAGCTGGGCTATCCGGCCGTCGTCAAGGCCGACAGCCAGGGTTCGACCCGGGGCGTGCAGATCGCCCGGGATCGAGCCGCATTCGAGTCGGCCTGGGGCGATGCGCTGCTCTTTCGCGGGGGCATCCTGGTCGAGGAGTTCGTCAAGGGCCGGGAGTTCACCGTCCCGGTCCTCGGCGGTTCCGAGCCTCGGGCCTTTCCTGTGATCGAGATCGTCCCCAAGGCCGCCGAGTTCTTCACCTACGAGGCCAAGTACAGTCCGGGCGGATCCGAGGAGATCGTGCCGGCTCGCATCGATGCGCCGACGGCCCGGGCGCTTTCCGACCTGGGCCTTCGAGCCCACCAGGCGCTGGGTTGCTGGGGGGTCTCGCGGACGGACATCTTCATCCGGGAGGACGGCCAGCCGATCGTCATCGAGACCAACACCTTGCCGGGAATGACCGAGGCGAGCCTGCTTCCCAAGGCCGTCCTCGCCGAGGGATGGACGCTTCCGCAGATGGCCGCCAGCCTGATCGACTGGGCTCTCGAGCGGGCGTCTCTTGCCACCCGGACGGAGGTCTCGCCGGCATGCTGATTACTGGATTGCCGATGGCCGTGGCGCTCGGGGTGACGGCTGCCGCGCTGGTCGGGGTGGTCCTGGCGATCGCGGGCTACTGGATGGGCCTGGCCCTGGTCGCCGCCGAGTTTGGCTCGCTCATGGCGTATCACGTTACCCAGACGGGGGATATCGCCGGCATCTCGGGCAGCATCGCCTGGGCCGTGATCCTGGTCGCTGTGGGGTTCGGCCTCGAGCCACTGGCCGAGCGGCTGGGCACCCACTTCTACCGCATCCCGCACCAGACGCTGATGTACGCCGCGGTCGCCATGCTGGTGGTGATGTTCGTCGCGGGCCTCTCGTGGACCGTTCCGGCGGCCTTTGCCGGCGCCGTCCTCGGTGGGGTCATGAGCGGGGCCCGGTTCCGCTCGGCCCTCACGGACGGGGTCGGGGTGCTCCTGGCGATCTTCGGGCCGCAGGGGATCCGGCTGCTGTGCGCCTGCTCTTTGGCCTCGCTGGTCGTCGCGGTGGCGCCCCTGGCCCTGCTAGGCTCGTGAAGGACGGGCCCGGAGCGCTCCGGGCCAGGTGGAGGGAGATCCGATGACCGTCGCCGAGCTGATGCGCCAGGACGTGCAGGTGGTTCAGCCAGACACGCCAGTGGCCGACGTCCTGCGTCTGTGGCAAGAGGGCGGCGACCGGGGGGTCGTGGTGGTCGAGGCCCAGGCGGTCGTCGGCATCGTCACCGAGGGGGACCTGGTGGCCCGTCGCACGCCACTCAAGCCGGTCCGGTACTTCACGATCCTCGACGCGATCATCCCGTTCGGAGAAGTCGGGGCCACGGGGCTCAAGGACCTCAAGCGCCACATCGGAACGAGTGCCGGCGACCTCATGAGCCACCCGGTCGTCACCATCCGGTCGGACGCCGACGTCGCCGAAGCGGCCGAGATATTCGTCGAGCGCCGGATCCGGCATCTGCCCGTCACCGACGAGCGGGGGCGACTGGTGGGCATGCTGTACCGGTCGGACCTTCTCTCCCATGCCTTCGAGGGCCTGTTCTAGCCGATGGGGGCGGTGTCTCGTCGGTTCTGGCCGGCACCGATCCTGGTGCTGGTCGCCGAGCTAGCGTCGGCCGCGCCGGTCCTGGCGTTTGCCCCCCTGGGCCGGCTGGATCCTCCGGACGTCCCGGCCCCTGGTCACTGGAAGCTGGAGACCGATGCCTGGTACACGCCGTACACCGAGACCCTGGACGGCGTGCCGCAGGCCAAGGATTGCCTGCCCGGGCAGACCGGCGTCGATTGCACGCCGAGCCGCCCCGTGGTCTCGAGGCACTGGGCCGAGGCCGGGTTTGGCGGCGAGGTCGGGCTCGCAAGGGGCGTCGGGCTGACCTTTCGCATCCCGATCGACGTCGTGATGCAGTTCGAGCAGGATCCGGCCAAGCTTCCCGCCGGTCTGCCGCCCCGCAACGTCGCGGTCGGAGTCGTCACTCTGGGCCTGGATCGGTCCCTCGTCGACCTGGCGGCCACGCACGTCAAGGTCAGGCTCGAGGGCAGTGCGGCCCCCATGGGAGCTCCGGGGGGCAACTACGTCTATCAGGCCAACGTGCTGGACGCGGCGGGCAACCCGGAGTCGGATGCCAACGGCAACCCCATCACGACCACCGAGGTCGTTTTTCCTGACCCTCCGTCCGTCGCGCTCGAATTTGCGGCGGCCCAGGATTTTCTCGATACCCTCCGGCTGACCTTCAATGCGGCGGCTACCTATCCGCTCGTCCGGACCGGGCCCGAACCCGTGACGTCGTGGAACGGCACGAGCTATGCGTGGGGCGCGGGCCTGGGCTGGTGGGCCTTGCCGGGACTCGGCGCCAACCTCGATCTGCTGGGGGAATGGACCAACCCGGCGCAGCAAGATGGCGTGCGCGTTCCGTCCACCGGCTACGACATCTGGTACCTCTCACCGGGGGTTGCCTACGAGCTGGACGACGACGCCACCCTCGGCGCCAATGCACTGGTCCCGGTCTTTGCGGCCGGCTACCAGTGGGATTTCATCTACCCGCTCCTGGGAGCCGTATCGCTCCGGTTCGACCTCTGAACCGGGAGCCTCCGGTCCTTTCTGCCACGGGGGCGAAGTCTAGCTCGGGAACCAAGAGGACGCCCGGGGAATCAAGATCCATGGAACCGAAAACGTGAGCTGGCCTCGGGTCTTGGCAACGCCCGCGCCATCGGGCAAGATCCAGAACCCCGAATCGAGATCCCTGGGCGGCAGGCAGATCCACGCTCCGTCGGCAGCTCGAGAACCACGGCAAGATCCACGAAAGAGGGCATCATGACCAATCCCACTCCGCAGCCCAACCTCTTCAAGGTCGCCAGCACCTCCAATCCGGCGTCGGTCGCGGGCGCCATCGCAGGCAGCATCCGCGAACGCGGGCGCTGCGAGATGCAGGCGATAGGGGCCGGAGCCATCAACCAGGCCGTCAAGGCGATCGCCATCGCCCGCGGCTACGTCGCGCCCTCGGGGCTGGATCTCGTGTTCGTTCCGGCCTTCCTCGACCTCCTGGTGGGGGGCGAGGAGCGCACGGCGATCAAGTTCGTCATCGAACCCCGGCGGGGAAGCTGAGGCCCCCGGCCTGGCGCCGCCAGCGGGCACCCTGCCCGGTGGAAACTTGGCCACCTGGAGAGCCCGGCTGCCACGCCGGGCTGCCGCGACGTCCTACTTCTTGCGAACGAGCTTGATGGGCTTGTTGCAGGACAGGCAGTTGAACTCGCGGACCTCGGCCAGAACATCGTTCCTTTGCCCGCAGTGGGGGCAGGTGATGGACTTCTGGCGAGCGTTGAGGCCCCGGTAAAGGATGACCCCGCCCCAGGCGCCGAACATGAGCGCCATGAAGATGAGGGTCAAGCCGTACTGCTGGTTGAAGAACAGCGCGATCACGCCCAGGATCAAGATCACCAGGGCCGAGGCGATGCGGCCGATGCCCGGGCTGATGATGCCAAGGCGGTTCTTGGGACGATTGGGTGGACTGGCGAGCATGCAGCTTACATGCCCACGTCCCTCCCCTTGATCACGCATGTCCGCGCCCGCGATCGCCGAGCGCCGCCGACGCGCAAAGCTGCCTTCCCCTCGCTTCCGGGCCGCAACCTTGACGGCGGCGGATTGCCCGTGGGACAAGTGGGGACTGGAACCATACGGCCGCCGGGCGCGTCCACCCATCAGTTCCAGTCGGCAGCTCGATCCGGAGGACCCCTTTTCCGTGCTGAGATTGTTATCCCTGCTCAAGGCCGGCGGGATCATGATGTTGCCCATCTTGCTGGCCTCGATCGTGGCCATCGCGCTCATCCTCGAGGCGTGGTGGATCCTGTCGCGGTCGCGATCGCGCTACGATGAGCTGCGCGAGTGGCACGGGCCTTTGCCCAAGGGCAAGCGCGGCGATCTCTTTTCCGTCCTCTTGATCTGGCTCCATGGCCATCCCGGGGCGAGCGAGGACGAACAGCGCGCCGAGGCTTCCTCGATCCTCGCTGGCATCGAGCGCAAGGTCGGCTGGCTGAACATCATCGCGGCCATCGCCCCGCTACTTGGCCTGCTGGGGACAGTCTCAGGGATGATCTACAACTTTGCCCTGGTCGCCACCACCCGGCCTACCGATCCCCTCAACCAGCTCTCCCGTGGCATCTCGGAGGCCCTGGTCTCTACTGCCGGCGGCCTCATCGTCGCCATCATCTCCGCGCTGGGCCACCACTGGCTCATGAACGGTCTCGAGGCCTTCGCGGACGATATCGGGAAGTACCTCAAGGGCTACGCTCGCAATCGTGCCGAGGCGCATGGCCACGAGGCGGCGGGAGCTCGGCCGGTCAATGCTTGAGCTGCGCAACGGGACGAGCCCGCGTGTGGTGGTGCGCCGCAAGCGGCCCATCCGCTTCGAGCTGATCCCGATGATCGACGTCTTCATGATCATCTCGCTCTTCTTGATGGTCATGGCGTTCCTGCCGCAGATCACGGACTCCCTCAAGGCCGACCTCCCGAGCAGCAAGACCGCCGCCAAGACCCCGCCGTCCACCGTGGTCCAGATGACCCGGGGCGGGGACATCATCCTCTCCGGGCAGACCGTGTCCCCGCCGCTCCTCGAGGCCCGGCTCAAGGCCCTTATGGCCAATCAGCCCGATGTCACGGTGAA
>JAJYIO010000162.1 GCA_021790035.1 bacterium
CCAGTGCGATGGCCTCGGCGAGATTGGCCGGGGAGAGGCCGCCGCTCAGGAGCACGGGCTTGCCGCCGGCCGAGACCGCTGCTGCGGCCAGCTTCCAGCTACCCGGCAGGCCTTCTCCAGCTCGGCACTCGAGGAGAAAGGCATCCACGTGAGGCTCGAAGGTGGGCAGCGCGGCGAGATCCGCCGGGGTGTCCAGGCGGAGGGTCTTGATCACCTGGATCGAGAGCGAGATCTTCCAGCGCTCTATCTCGTAAGGAGCCTCGAAGCCATCAAACTGGACGCACCGGATTCCGGATGAGACCACCCGTCTCAGGGCCTCGGCACGGCTGGTCTCGAGGGGATCCGTCAGATCGACGACAGCGACGGGCGTCACGAACGGGGGAAGGCAACCGGCCAGCCGCGCGACCTCGTCCGGAGACACGTAGCGCGGGCTCTTCGGGATCATGACGAAGCCCACGGCGTCGACGCCCGCATTCACTGCCGCTCGCACATCCTCGGACCGTGTCAAGCCGCAGATCTTGATCCGGGGCCTTGCGGCGACCGCTGGCTGCGTTGCGGTCACGGAGCGACCTCCGATCGGGATCTCACCCGTCTCTTCACGAGGCCTCCCCGGCCCGCCTCGACGCGTCGCGGGCCCTCCGGATTTCGCCGAGCACGCTCTGTTGCACGAAGCTCATTTTCGCACAAGTTGGCTGCCTGCCGACCCCGTGCGACAGCTTCCCGTGGGTCGGTGCGAAATCTCGCTGAAACGGTCAGCGATTACCATCTGGTGCCTCGCCCTGCCAGGCGCCGAAGGGAGTCGATGGTCAAACCGGCCCCGGCCGCGTCATGATATGGATGCACATGATCGAGTCCGTACCGCGCAAGCTCCTGTTGATCGACGACGACCGCGAGCTGGCCGACCTCTTGCGGGATTTCGTCGCATTGCATGGCTACGACCTGTGGTGGGCGGATCGTCCGTCCGCGGGGCTGGCGCGGCTCGCGGAGTCGCCCGACCTGCTCTTGCTGGACGTCATGCTGCCCGAGGAAGACGGGTTCGATGTCTGTCGCGAGCTCCGGGAAGCGGGCCACACCATTCCGATCATCATGTTGACGGCACGGGGCAATGACATCGACCGGATCCGGGGCCTCAAAGAGGGCGCCGATGATTACGTTCCCAAGCCGTTCAACCCCCTCGAGCTCCTCGCCCGCGTCGAGGCGGTCCTGCGCCGATCAGGCCCCTCCGTGGCGTCGGTGACCGGCGATCGGCTCGATCCCGATCGGCGCACGCTCTGGCTCGACGGGCGTGAGGTGGCCTTGACCCCATCGGAGTACCGGATCCTCGAGGGAATGAGCGCATCTCCGGGGCGGGCGTTCACGCGCGACCAGCTCCTGGCGATGATGGATTCCGCGGGGGCGATCGAGAGCTTCGATCGCGCGATCGACATTCACATGAGCCGTCTCCGCAGCAAGATCGAGGTCGACGCGCGTCGGCCCGTCCACCTGATCACCGTCCGGGGGGTGGGTTATCGCTTCGAGTGGTGAGTTGCCTGCGACCAGGTCCGGGAGGCTGAGGGTGCGCTCGCTCGTCGTCAAGATCTACCTGTTCACGGTAGTCACGCTGGTCTTGCTGTTCTTCGTCAACCTCTGGGTCAGCCGGCTGCTGATGGACCGCGCCAAGTTCGATGCCATGCGGCAGGTCGGGCTTCATCACGCCGGTTTCATGGCCGAGGAGATAGCGCGTTCGCTGGTCAAGGAGCCAGATGGGTCGTGGCGTCCGGATGCCGGTCGCATCGCCGAGCTCGGAAGCGGACTGATGGTGAGTATCCGCTACACGCCGTGGTCCGGGGTCCATCCGACGGAGCTCGCTAGCAGGGGCGTGCTCCTGGCCCGGCATGGATTTCCCCTGAGCCGCTACTGGGTCCGGATCGATCGCGACGGCAAGCCAGTCGGCGCTGCGCGGGTGGTCTCGCGTTTTCCGCACGGCCCGCCGCCTCACCACTTCGAGTTTCCGTTGCTCATCGTGGTCTTCACGGGCGTCATGATCGTCCCGTCGCTCTTCCTCTGGGTCGTGCGGCCTCTCGAGAAGATGGTGTCGGTCGCGCACCGCCTCGGTGAAGGCGATCTGGATTCTCCGGTGCCCCAGACTCGTCGCGACGAGTTCGGCGACCTCGAACGCGCCTTCGAGGGCCTTCGCCTGCGGATCCAGCAGATGTTGCGGGCCCGGGACCGCCTCCTCACCGACATCAGCCATGAACTGCGCGGTCCGCTGTCCCGAATGACCGTCGCGCTCCCCCTGCTCAAGACGGTCATGCCGCCAGCGGGTCCCGCGGCCAGGTACGTCGACCAGATCGAACACGAGGTCGGCAGGATGGAGGCGCTGATCGAGGAGCTGCTGGCATTCGCACGTGGCCGGAGTCCCTCCGAGATCGAGCAGCGTCCGATCGACCTCGCGGACCTGGCCCGACAGCTGGTCTCCGAGCGGAGCCTCGTGGCCGGCGAGCGCAAGGTCAAGGTGAACGAGGACCTCGACGAGGCGCAGGTGGTCGGGGATCCGGCGCTTCTGGCGCGGGCGATGGGCAATTTTCTCGACAACGCGATCAAGTACACTCCCGCAGGAGGCCACGTCTGGCTCGAGACCCGGAGGCAGGGCAGCCAGATCCTCTTCTCGGTCCGCGATGATGGGCCCGGCATCCCGGCAGCGGCCCTGCCTCATTTGTTCGAACCTTTTTACCGGCCTGACGTCGCCCGGTCCCGCGATACGGGCGGTGTCGGGATGGGCCTTGCGATCGGCCGGGCGATCGCCGAACGTCACGGGGGGGCCGCCCGGGTTTCGAGCACCGAGGGGGAAGGTACGATCGCCGAGCTGGCCCTGCCGGCACACCTCGTCTGAGCGAGAGGGCGTGCGGGACCTCGCCGGCTCGATGTCGGGCCGCCAGACCTCGGTTCAGGTCGCGGTTGGCAGCAGGATGGTGAAGGTGGCGCCGTGGTCGGCGCCACGGCTTGCAGCGCGGATGGTCGCCCCGGAGCGCTCGAGCAGGTGCTTGGCCAGGGGCAGGCCGAGGCCTAGCCCGCCATAGAGGCGGGTCGAGCCGTGATCGACCAGGCCAAAGGGCTGGAAGACCCGATCGAGACGGTCGGACGGGATCCCGGCGCCGGTGTTGCGGATTGCCAGGGAGACGTTCGATCGCAGCATGTGGACCCGCAGCTTGATGAGGCCCCCCGGGTGGTTGAACTTGACCGCATTCTCGATCAGGGCCTGCAGCACGGCGTCAAGACACACTCCGTCGAAAAGGACGACGGGAGGTCGGACGGGGAGCCGTTGATCGACAATCAGGCCCATGTTCGAGATCTGCTCTGCCTCGGCACCGAGCGCGCGATCGACCGCCTCGCCCAGCTCGAGCGGCTGCGGATCGATCCTGAGCTGGCCCGAAAGCGCCTGTGCCAGCAGGATCGATCGATCGACCTTGCGCGAAAGCTCCCGGCTGCTGCGCAGGATCTCGGCCAGGTGCTCGGCGGTGTCGGATCCTCCGGGCGGTTGATCGAGCAAGTACTCGGACCAGCCCTGGATGATCGAGATCGGGGTTCTGAACTCGTGCCCGATGGTGGTCGGGAGCTGTCGCTGGAGCTGTTCCAGGGATTCGAGCCGTTCGCGAAGGCGCAGGTTCTCGGAGCGCTCGGCCCGGAGCAGCTTGCGCAGACGAGCCTTGCCGAGCCGGGTTTGATCGAGCTCGGTATTGACCTCGTCGAGGTGGAGCCTCATCTCGTCCATGCGGCCGAGGGCGGTCTCGAGCTGCTGTTCGAGAAGCGACCTCGTCCAGAACGGGGAGTTCCGCTCGGTGGGCATGGGGAGGGCACCTCGCATGCGGGACTTCGCTTCATACTTGTTTGTGACGAAATGCATTATTCCTCCGGCTCTCCGGCAAAGCAAGCACGAATTTGGAGCCGGCCGTCCGAGGGCAGGCGTTGTGCCGCAAGACCGGCGAGTGCTATCATCCAAGCCTGCCATGAACGTGCGTTTTCGCCTCGGGCTTGCGGCACTTTTCGCAGCTCTCGCGGTCGGGGGCTGCGCCTCGGCCGAGGATGCCGATACCCTGACCATCTGGCACAGCTGGGGGGGCGCAGAGCTCCGGACGCTGAAGAGCCTGATCGCCGATTTCGAGCGCGAGCATCCCGGCATCGACGTCGTGGCGTTGCAGATTCCCCACGACACGCTCCTGGACAAGTACACCCGGTCGAGCGCGGCCAACGGGGGGCCGGATATCCTCATCGGCGACAACGACTGGTCGGGCAAGCTTTCCCAGGCCGGCCTGTTGGTCCCGATCTTCGACGAGCGCGACAAGGGCGCCGGCTCGACTCCAGGTAGCTCGGTCTCGGTGGCGCCATCCCCGGATCCGGATGCGCAACCCCTCTTTCCGCTGGCCGACGAGGCTCGGTTCTCCCCGGAGACCCTGTCTGCCTTGCGGGTCGGCCACGAGATTTACGCCTGGCCCGAGTCGGTCGAGACGGTCGTGCTGTACTACAACAAGCACTGGGTCCCTCGGCCGCCGGCCACCATGGCTGCGCTTCGCGCCATGGCCGCGGGGCTCCACATTCCAGATGGCTACGCCCTGGCCTTCAACACCGACTTCTACTACTTCGCGGGATACTTCTTCGGGGGCGGAGGGCAGATCTTCGGGCCGGACGGCAAGCTCGACGTCGATACGCCCGCCGGCGTCGACATGCTGGGCTGGCTGGCTCGTCTCACGAAGGCCCCCGGGGTGCTCGGGACCCATGACTACGGCAAGGCCGACTCCCTCTACAAGCAGGGCAAGGCCGCGATGATCGTCAACGGCCCCTGGGCGCTGGCGGACTACCAGAAGGCGCTCGGGCCCGAACTCGGCCTCGCGCCGCTTCCGAGACTGTCCGGCGCTCGTTCGCCCAGACCCTGGATAGGGGTCAAGTGCCTGATGGTCAATTCCGACATCGATGCCCGTCATCTTCAACTCGCTCGCAGCTTCCTGTCGTTCATCGACGAGCCCTCGAGCCAGCAGGAGCTGTCGGCCGGCTGCGGCCACATCCCGGCGGTACTCGGGGTCAAGCTTCCGCCGGACGCCCCTCTGGCCGTCTTTGAACGCCAGGCGCGCACCGGCACGCCCAAGAGCGCCGATCCGCATCTGGCTCTGGTCTGGGATCCGATGAACCGCGCCATCCAGGAGACGCTGTCCCATCGGTATCCCCCGGCGGTCGCCCTGGCGCGGACGCAGAAGCTGATCGAGGCCGAACTGGCCGAAGTGGAGGCCAACGAGTGATCGGTTCGGGCCCCCTTTCCGCCACGGCCGATCCACCGGTCGCGGCTCCGGCCAGGCCCGCCAGAGGGCTGTCCACCGAGCGCCTGGCATACGGGTTCCTGGCGCCTGCGGCGGTCGTCATGACGGTCATCACGTTGTATCCGCTGGCCTATGGCATCTGGATGGCGTTCACCAACTTCAACGTCACCAACCTGCGCCACCAGAATCCGAGGTTCGTCGGCCTGCAAAATTTCGTCGACATCCTCACCCAGGCGCCCTACCTCGATCTGCACTTCATGCGGATCTTCGGATTCAACCTGCTGTGGACCGTCACCAATGTCGCCCTGCACGTGACGATCGGCGTCGGTCTGGCCTTGCTGCTCAACCTCGAGGGCATGCGATTGAAGCGGCTCTATCGCGCCGCGTTGATCCTGCCGTGGGCCGTCCCCACCTACGTCACGGCGTTGACCTGGCGTAACATGTTCGACCCCCAGTACGGCGCGGTAAACCTCTTGCTCGCCCGGTGGGGGATCCACGGGCCGGACTGGTTCCAGCATTTCTGGACCAGCTTCGCGGCGGTGTTGACGACCAACGTCTGGCTCGGATTCCCCTTCATGATGATGGTGGCGTCCGCGGGTCTGGTGGCGATTCCCAAGGATTACTACGAGGCCGCGGCCATCGACGGAGCCAGTCGCTGGCGGCAGTTCTTGACCATCACGGTCCCGGGTCTACGCCCCACGATGGTTCCGGCGATCATGCTCGGGTTCGTGTGGACCTTCAACCAGTTCAACGTCCTCTACTTCGTCAGCCAGGGCAATCCGCTGGGAGAGACCGAGATCCTGGTCACGGAGGCATACAAGCTCGTCGATCCGATGGGCCTCTACGGCGTCGCGTCGGCCTTCGCCATCTTGATCTTCTTCATCCTGGCGGCGATCACGTTCGTCAACCTCAAGCTCACGCGGGCCATGGACTCGTGAGTCCCCCACCGGCTGCGCCGACAGCGTCGAATGAAACGCCACCCGCTGTGCTGGGCTACGCAGCAGCTTGCCCGCAGCGGGGGGCGAGTTTGAGAGGGGCGAAGGGCCCCTCTCAAGCCACTGCCGCCGCAGCCGGAGAAGA
>JAJYIO010000163.1 GCA_021790035.1 bacterium
TGACGGTCACCACGCTCGTGTTGGCCGCGGTGGCGGGCGCGTGGCTCGTGCGGCTATCCCCGAGACCCCGCGGCTACCAGCTTGACCTCCTCTACCACGACGTCAACGGTCTGATCCCCGGTGCCCCGGTCATGCTGATGGGCGTGCGCGTCGGGCGGGTGCTGACGGTGACTCCCGCGGCCCGGATGGTCGTGGTCAAGGCCCAGATTTCGCGAGCAGCCACCCGGATCTTCCGAGGCTCGGCCTTCAAGATCTATTCCCAGGGCCTCATCGGCAACATGGCGGTCGACATCTTCCCCCCCGCCTCGCCCTCGGTGAGTTTCTACCAGGACGGCGACTTCATCGCGGGCCAGGATCCAGCTCGCCTGGAGACGACCTTCGAGGCAGCCAGGCATGCCGTGAAGGTCTTGCAGAGCTACGTGGAGTCCCCCGAGACCCAGCAGAGCTTCAAGGAGGGGCTGAAGAGCCTCAAGACCGCATTTGCCAACATCGAGACGCTGGCCGATCATCTGAACGACCTCAGCATCACGGCGAACCGCCTGGTGGGTCACAGCGCCGACCTCGCCGATCAGATCCACGACACGGACGTCCGCCGGATGGTCACGGATCTCGAGTTTCTGACGCACGGACTGCGGCAAAGCTACCAGGCTCTACTCGGTACCCCGGGCAAGCGCAATTCCGCCCAGGAGGCGATGGACAACCTGGCCGAGCTTTCGAGCCGGCTCGACCACGTGGCGAGCCAGGTCGATTCCTTCACCTCGGACCCCAAGCTCAAGGCCAACCTCGAGGATATCGTGGCCCAGAGCAAGGACCTGCTGGCCAGCTTGCACGGTCCCGCCAATCGCACCTCGCCTGCCTTCTCGCCGCGCCTCGAGATCCTCGGCCTGAGCCAGACGGACGCCGAGCAGACCCCCGCCCAGCTCGACACCCTGACCGCCAACCTGGGTCTTCGCCTGGGCGTCGGCGACACGGCCTTCCTGGCCGGGGCCGAGGAAGTCGGCCAGAACACCCTGTTCGACTTCACGTGGGGGATGCCAGACTTCTTCGCCCGGGGCACGGGATTCCACCTCGGCCTCATCCGCTCCAAGATGGGACTGGGGGTCGATTACAAGCCTTTCGCCGGAACCCACCTTTCGGCCGAGCTATACGATCCCGTGCGAACCGAGTTCCGGTTGTCGGCTCTCGTGTTCCCCGATTTCCTGGCCCACCACTATGGCCTCGACGTCGAGTGGATCCAGTCGCTGCAGCGCAACGCCCCGGCGTACTCGAGCGCTCGCGTGGGCATCCAGTGGCGGCCCTTCGACTGAAGGCGCGTCCGCCTCCGCCGAGGCGCTCCGGGCGATCGGTGCTTGACACGGCCTGAACGCGGGCTAACTTGAGGGCCAAAGACACAGGGGAGGGGAGCCATGAACGGGGCAACAGGCGTTCGTTGGGCTGCCGGCCTTAACGTGCTGGCGGGGATCTGGATCCTGATCTCCCCGTGGGTGCTGGCATTCTGGGGGGTCGGCACCGCGACGGGCAACAACATCATCCTCGGGATCGCCATCCTCGTTCTGGCGGCGATCGCATACAACGGTTCCGAGGAGCTGTGGGCTTCATGGGTCAACTTCATTCTGGGGCTCTGGATGATCGTTAGCCCGTACGTGCTGGGTTTCTCGATGTTCGATCGCATCTTGAGCAACAACATCATCAGCGGAATCGTCGTGGGGGTGCTGTCGATCATCGCCCTTTCGGTCCCGAGCGTCGTCTCGCCGACGTACCGGAGCTGGGTGCGGCATGGGCCGACGTTCACGGGGACGCTGCCGACGCCCGAGGAACTCCGCCATCGCCAGGACGTGGAGTTCCAGGAGGAGCAAGAGCGCATCCGTCGCGAACACGAGGACGAGGAGCGGCGGGGTGGCGGACCGCGCTGATCGGCGCCAGCTCGGGTGGCCAGTTCCAGCCGAGCGAGCATAATGGGGGAATGGAAAGCCCCCTTTCCTGCGCGGCTCTGTCGGGTGGCGTCGCCGTTCGGAGTCCGGACGAAGAGGCCATCCTGAGGGCCTGCCACGCCATCGGCTCGCTGATGGAGCTGTGGGGATTCAAGCACATCCACGGGGTCTTGTGGACCTACCTCTACGTCAACGCTCGCCCGATGGATGCGCAGGAGCTCAAGGAAGGCCTGGCCATCAGCAGTGGCCTGGTGAGCATGACCCTGCACGAGCTCCTCCGCTGGGGCGTCGTGAAGCGGGAGCCGACACCGGGCACGCGGCGCGAGCGCTACCGTTCCGAACCCGATATCTGGGGCGCGGTCGCCAAGGTCCTCCAGGATCGCGAGATCGCCTGCCTCGAGGTCGCGGCCCATGAACTCGGGGACGCGGCCGCCGCGCTATCCGCGGAGGTTCCGGGGCCCCGTCATCAGATCGAGGAACTGGAGGGACTGAGCCGTCTTGCGGCGGGACTCCTCAAGACCTTCCTGCAGGCGGGCACCATGGATATCCGGCGCATCCGGCGCGTGCAGCTGGGAATGGGCGTCGCCAAGCTGCTGCGCCACTCCGGCAAGGGGCGCTAGAACGCTCCCGCTGGGGGGGAACCCGGTCTACTTCAAGCGGAAACCGGTGCTGGCGGCTTGGTTCCCGTCACGATGGCGACGGCGCCGAAGGCCTTCTCGTGGGCTCTCACCTCGATGAAGCCGGCTTCCTTGAACAGGCGTTCCAGTCCCGCGCGATCCGGGAACGCCACGTTGCTGCGCGGGAGGTAGCGGTAGGGTTGGCCGGGAGCCCCGGCCAGCTCTGCCAGCCGCGGGACGATCGCGAACTCGTAGGCCCGGATGATGGGCTTGAGAACCGGCAGGCTCGGCTTGGCCATATCGAGCGAGGCCGCGGTCCCGCCCGGCCGCAGGACTCGCCACATCTCCGCCAGCGCTCCCTCGATCGATGAGACGTTGCGCAGACCGAATCCGACCGAGACGTGATCGAAGCTGGCTTCGTCGAAAGGCAGGGCCAGGGCATCCCCCTCGAGCCAGGAGATCGCGTCGGATCCGGTTCGACTGCGTGCACGCGCCATCATCTCGGGGGAAAAGTCGAGGGCCGTCACCTGGCCCGACTCTCCCGCCCTGGCCTTGACCAGAAACGCGAGGTCTCCGGTCCCCGTGCACAGGTCGAGGCAGCGATCGCCCGGCTCTATGCCCAGAAGGCGGACGAGCTCGCGTTTCCACGAGCGGTGCTGGCCAGCCGTCATCAGGTCGTTGACCCTGTCATAGTGGCCCGCGATGGACTCGAAGAGCGCCTTGACGTGCGCTCCGCGACTCTTGCCCGTGAGCAGTTCGGGGGGAACTTGCGCTTCCATCACCTGGATCCTCTTTGAAACCGAGCCGGACCGTTCACGCGATCGCTACACTGCGCCCCCGGGCCCATCTTGACTCCTCGACCCCGATCTCGGGACCGCACTAACCCGCGGCCAGCGGCTCGAGGCCGGCCAGCAGGGCCCGGTGACCGGTGGCGAGCAAGCCTTCGACCAGGATCGCGAGCTGCACGCTGGCCGGGTTGCGAGGGAACCCATCGAGTCCACCCAGCGTCATCTGCCCCATCAGGTCCAGGATCTGGCGGGTTCGTTCCAGGAGGCGCGGACCCGTCAACCACCTCGCCAGGTCCGAGGCGTCGCCGCTTCCCGTCGAGGCAATCCGGGCTCGCAGGGCCGGGGCGCTGGCGGAGTCCTCGAGGGCCAGCACGACCTCGACCGTCAAGCAGCCTGCCTCGAGATCGCGACCCGCCGGCTTCCCCAGCGCCACGCTGTCTCGAGTGGTGTCGAGCAGGTCGTCCACCATCTGGAAGAGGCAGCCCAGATCGCGCCCGAACCGGCCGGCCCGATCCGCCGCCTGGTCGCCGCCGCCCGCGATGACCGCCGCCCCCTCGCAGGCCAGCTCGAAGAGGCCGCCGGTCTTGCGGGCGAGCCGGCTCAGGTACGCCGGCATCGTGAGCTCGGGGTTCCAGCGCTGGTCATCCTGGAGAAGTTCGCCCTCGCAGAGTTCGGCCAGGACCGCGGCGAACTTGCGGCAGAGGCGGATGCTCCCCAGGTCCGCGATCATGCACCCCGAACGGCTCACCGCCACGTCACCCGCAAGGACCGCGACCTTGGCGCCGAACTCCACGTGGACCGAGGATCGGCCCCGGCGATTTTCGGCGTCGTCCAGAATGTCATCGTGAATGAGCGTGCCGAGGTGCAGGAGCTCGACCGCGTGCGAGAAGCTGGCGATCCGGACGTCGGCCGGGTCGAGGCCGAAGGCCTCGCCCACAAGCTGAACGCACCGAGCCCGCGTGGCCTTGCCGCCAGTCTGCAGGTGGTTCACCGCGGCAGACAGATCGTCGAGGCGAGACATGCGCTCGGCGACTCCTGCCCGGTAACCGCTCTCGTCTGATGGACGCATCGACCTGCCCTTCTTGCCCGACCAGTATGCTCACTTGCTACGGAAGATTCAAGGTTTCTTGAAGTTCATGATATCCTCGACAAAGGAGGCAATCGACCCATGACCGCCGCAATTCCTCGGCTCCAGGAGCTAGCGCGTCCTGAAAATGCCGGTGGGACGACGGGACGGGCGTCCTTTGCCATCGACGCCAAGATCTGGGGCGACGTCATCCGGGCCAGTGTCCTTACCGCGGTGGCCAGGTCGGCCCCGATTCTGGCGCTGCTGCCCTTTGGCGCCCACGTGGGCGATCTTCGTCGCCGAGCGGGTTCTGGTACCGCGATCGCATGGCAGGGCCAGGACGACGATCGCATGTATCTGGGACAGGGCTCGGCCTGGCGAATCGAAGCCTTTGCGCCGGCGGAGGTGCGGCCGGCCCTCGCAACGGTCGAGGTGCAGATGATCGCCGCAGCGGAGCTGGCGGCCTCATGCGGAGTGGATACGGATTTTGCCCGCGCATACGGCGGCCTCGCCTTCGACGTCCGTCGACCGGCAGGTCATGCGCTCGCCGCATTTTCGGTCCCGGCGATCATGCTGCGCCAGCGGGCGATCGATGCGGGCACGGCCAGCGGCGCGGTCGCCGTGCGGGTCGAACCGGGCGACACCGGGGCATCGGTCGAGGATCGCGCCCGCCAGCTCCTCGCGGACCTGGCCCGGGAGCTCGAAACGGCGCCAACCCAGCGGCCTGCCGGCGGCTGGAGGATCGTTGACCCCGCCAGGGGCCAGGATGCTTACGCTGCGGCAGTTCGGAACGCCGTCACGGCCATTGCCGAGCGGCGGATCGAGAAGATCGTTCTCTCGCGAGACGTCGAGATCGCCGGCGGCGATCCCTGGGCGACCTTCGAGCGGATGGCGCAGGCTGCGCCCGACACGACGCGGTTCGCGCTGGTCCTGGGCTCCGGGGAACTGATGGTGGGCGCTTCGCCCGAGCGCCTGGTTTCCATTTCCGGCGGGGTCGCCCGCGCTGACTGCCTGGCCGGAACCGTGACCGACGGTACCGAGGGACCGGTGGTCAAGGAGCGTCGGGAGCACGAGGTCGTGGCGCGGGCGATCCGGACCTCGCTGGAGCCTCTCTGCGACGAGGTCGTGGCGCCGCCGGAGCCCGTCTGGCGTCCGGCTCCCGGGCTGTTCCACCTCTGGAGTCCCATCGCAGCTCGCCTGGCGCCGGGTGTGCCGCTCGGTGACGTCCTTCTGGCCGTGCATCCGACTCCGGCGGTGGGCGGCTGGCCACGCGATCCGGCCATGGGCATGATCTTGGAGTTCGAAGGCCGTCCCCGTGGCTGGTATGCCGGAGCCATCGGCTGGATCGGGGCGCGCGAGGCGGATTTCGCGGTGGGCATCCGGAGCCTGCGCTGCCATGGTGAACGGGCCACCCTCACGGTCGGAGCCGGGATCGTCGAGGGTTCGACCCCGGAGGGCGAACTGGAAGAAACGGGCCGCAAGGCCCAGGCCGTCTTGAACCTCTCCGGGGGGATCCGATGACGACGGTCACGTTTTCACCGGCCACGTCGGAACTCGCCAGCAGCGTGCCGCCGGCAGAGGGCGGGGCTGCCCCCAACCTCAACATCCTCTGGGCCCGCGTGCTTTTCGAGGCTCTGTGCTCGGCCGGTGTCCGGCACGTGAGCCTGGCTCCGGGCTCGCGGTCGGCCCCGCTGGCGATCGCTGCGAGCAGCACGGCCGGTCTCCACACCACGGTCCACGTCGACGAGCGGTCGGCCGCCTTCTTCGCGCTGGGGGCGGCCAAGGCGACCGGCACGCCGGCAGCCGTGCTGTGCACGTCGGGGTCGGCGGCGGGCCACTTCCTGCCGGCCCTCATCGAGGCCGCCGAGGCTCGCATCCCGCTGATCGCCATCACGGCCGATCGTCCGCCCGAAGCCAGGGGCTTTAGCCCCCCA
>JAJYIO010000164.1 GCA_021790035.1 bacterium
GAACCGCCGCGCATCAGCGCGGCAGCTTCAGGAGCCCGAGTTGTTCGGCGACCAGGACGATGTCCTCGAGGACCAGTACGAGAATTCCGAGCGCGATCCAGGCCTCGAGGGGCCAGCGGTTCACGGCATCGGCCGCCTGGACATCAGTGGTGACCTTGGAGCTTGATGTAGGCCCACGTCGAGGCGAGGGCTGTCAGGATGCTCGTTAGCAGGGTGATCAACCGGTTGGCGAGCCCGGCATTGCGGGCCTCGAGGACGACGAGCCGTCGATCGTGGTCGCGGATCCGCTCCTGGATGCCCGGCTCATCGAGGGTTCCCACGACGGCGTTGTAGAGGGCTTGCGTCTTCTGGTCGATGCGCTCGAGGATCGAGCGGTCGTGTTCGGTCTCTGGTGGCATTGCGGTCTCCGTTGAGGCGGTCACGAGAAACGCCCCCGGCTCGCGGCCAGGGGCGTCAGGGATGGAGCTAGACGGCCGGGAGCGTGGCGCCGGCGGGGAGCGTCGGGGAGCCGAGGGCCACGTTCGAGATCGTGGCCTGGGTGCTACCGTCCGAGAGCCATAGGCGCTCGCCCGCCACCCAGGCGGTCGCTCCGAAGGAGGACGCCGCATCCAGCGTGCCGAGCAGGACGCCGTCCTTGTAGAGGCTCATCAGCATCGATCGCGTCCCGTTCGCCAGCGTGACGTTGTACCAAGAGAGCGTGTAGGTGTGCGGATTCGTGTCGATCGATGTGGCAACCTGCACGAGTGAACGGCCCGGCACGCCGCCGCTCCCTGTCGCACATCCCGTTATCTCTCGGTCGAAGTAGAGGTTGTTCCCGTCGTAGGTTAGACGTAGGAGCAGATAGTTGACCTGCGAACCGAAGATGATGATGTTGTTGCCGGCAGGAGTCGGCGGGATGACGGTCGTGAAGGTGATCGATCCGTTCTGCGTCCACTGGGCGCCAGGCCATTCCATGGCGTTCAGGGGCTTGTAGATCGGGCTCCCGTTCGTATAGACGTGCCGGCCAGGGAAGCTGCCCTGCGTTAGCCACGCGCTCTCAAGGACGACGGTACCCGTCCCGTTCGATCCGCCGCCGAATCCGACCTTGAGCCCGGTCACGCTGGCCGAGGGCGCGGCGGTCACAGATAGCGTGAACCAGTCCGAAGCGGGCAACGTCGAGGTCGGATATGTCGTGGTCTGGATGACGTTGTTGCTCTGATCGAGCAGCTGCACCTCGAGGGCTCCATTTGTGGGGAACGTTCCAAGCTTGGCTCGGACGCATGCCGTCCAAGGCGTCGATGATGGTGCGATATCCGTCGAGCACAGTGGCGAAATCATCGTGTCCGTGCTGGCGACGACGGAGACTGTCTGGCCGAGGTTCAGACCATCCGAAGCGGCAGTGAGCGCGTTTCGCGCCATCGTGCCATTGAGGGTCCAGCCGGTGAAGTCCCGGGACGCCGAGATGTAATTCTGAGGCGCCCAGAGTGCCGCCTGGTCGGCGTTGCGGGCGCCATCCCGCCAGGAGGTAGCAAATGGCGATGCTTCCAGTATCAGCGCGTCGAGATAAAAGGTCGCGACGCTGGTTCCGCTGGTGCGCACATAGGGATTCAACGTCGCGGGGTTTGCTCCGGAGGTGACGCTATTCGAAACGCTTTGCCATCCGCCAGTTCCAACATAGTCCGTATAGTGTTCGACTGCATTCGTAGAGTCGTAAATGCCCACGGAATAGCCAACACCGTTCGGCATGTAGACCATCGCGGAGAACGTGTACACGGTATTTGCGGCACACCCGGCTACTCCGGAAAGTTGAGTGCCCTCGCCATAGGTCGCGCCTGGCGTCACCACTTCGATGGAAGTTACGCCCTGGTAATACTGAGTTCCCGAGGCGGTGATTGTCGAAGAGCCGGAGATCGTTATTCCGCCGCCAAATCCAGTCGCATTGCCGAGCGTATCACCCCCGGTCGCCTGATTCGAGGTTAGGAGATTAGTTCCGGCTTGTTCAAGGATCAGACCGACATTGGGCTGCAGGAAGGGGAAGCGTGGGACTCCGATTCGCGCCTGACCATCCTCGACCGGATGCAGATTGCCATCGGAGCCGATGTAGCTCGCCGTCCCGGTCCTCTGGGGCACCCACACCAAAGGCGAGTCGTTAAACCGGTTCGCCTCGTTGCCGGTCCACCGGAACACGGTTCCGTAGAACGAGCCCTGCATCCCGCTGGTGGCCACCGAGAGGAGCGCGCCGGTCGAGCTCTGGATCTGGATGACATTCTGCCCTGGTAGCAGCACCAGGCCGTGGCGCTCGTCGAGCTGGCCGTTCCCGTTCGCGTCCGTCGTGTACACGACCGCCCTGGGGGCGTCCTGGCTCTGATTCTGGATGTGGATCGTCGTGCTGGGATAGTCCTTCAGCGAGAACGAGAACACGGCCTCGCAGGGGGCGTCACCGGGGTTCGTGAACGTGAACGTGGCCACGGCTCCCGTGGCCGCCGCAACCGAGACCAGGAACCCTGGCTGGTCGATCCGGTCGTCCGAGACCGTGATGCCCTGCTCGAGGCCCTGAACGAACTGGTACGCGCCCTTCCACAGGCCGGGGGCATCGCCTGGCATGTCGAACGAGACCTCATTGGGCAGGAGGTTGTACTTGTCGTCCTCCTTGGGCACCAGGCCGTTGAAGTCGGCGTCGAGGTACAGCGAGCCGATCTGCAGGCGCGTCGGCCTGGTGGCCATCCTCGAGGCCATCAACGCGAGCTGCTGGCGGCCGGCCCAGAACGAGCCCTGGTTGATGAGGCGACCGGACCAGTTGAGCTTCCTCGGCTCGTAGGCCAGCACGTTCGGGTGCTGCTGAATCTTGCGGACGATCGCATCCATCTGCTTGGCCGGCAGCCGCATCGCGGGGTTCCAGAGGCCCTTGGTGGTCTTCCACCGGGCCCGGCACGTGATCCCGTCGTTCAGGATCTGGCTGTTGGCGAACACGTACGGATCGGTCATCGATCAGGCTCCGTAGTCACAGAACGTGTACTGGCACATCCCGTCGAGAGAATCGTCCCTGCCAAAGAGCAAGAGCATCTTGCTCGAGGACCCGTCACTGAACGTCTTGCCGTCAGGCGCGTAGACCAGGGCGGTGTCACCGAGACGGGCCCACGGGAAGTAGGGCCCGGTTACCTTGTACTGGCGGCTCTGGTGCTGATACTCGTCGACGGAGGCCTCGGCCATCTGCCGGCAGTCGTACTGCGTGATGCCCTGCATCTCGATCACCGCGAGGCGCGGGGGCGTGTACAGCACCGGTGTGGCCGCCGCCCCGGTGCCCGTGCCGCCAATCCCGATGGCCGGAACGGCCGTGCGATTCGCATCTCCCGGCACCAGGCTCATGTACGTGAGCGCCCCACCGCTCACCTGCTGGATGGCGATCGCGGTGCCCGCCGGCGTCAGCGAGGAATCGTTGCCGTTGGTATACCCGGAGCCGCCGGCCGTCACCAGGATCTTGGTCAAATCGGCTGGTAGGTACTGCGCTGCCGAGCGTTGCATCCACGTCGTGGGCGCCCACCGCCAGGACTCGGCGCGCTGGGTGTCGGACTGGACCCAGACGTCCCCGAAGTCGCTCGACGTATCCGACGGCTGGTAGGCCGAGGGCACGAGGGCCGCATTGTCCGAGAATGACGCCAGCCAGCCGGTCTGCCGCTTGACGTTGATCACGATCTCGCTGACCTGGGCTGCGATCGGAGGCAGTCCCGAACTGTCGTCCGAGTCGATCCGGATCACGAGCTGCAGGGGCCCGACTCCGTTCGTCCACGAACTCGCGTTGCTGATGTCGTAATACCAGGGCTCGGTGCCGGCCACGAACCCGTTCAGGACCGAAGACATCGCCCGGGCGATCTGATCGCTCGAGATCGTAGTCGGGCTCGAGGTTCCCGCGAGATAGAGAAAGTTCGCCCCCGGGATGATCGCCCCGTAGTTGTGATAGGCGAGAGCGTTCGCATACCGGCCGCTTTGCGCGCCGTCGATCCCGGGTGTCGCGCGTTGGAGGAACGCCGTCATGTACCCGCTGCCGTAGACCTCGATCGAATCGATCAGCGGGATCAGCTGGATCGGACTGATCTCGGGGATGTCGAAGACGAAGTACGCCGGCACTCCGACCTGATTCTGGGTCGCGGCGTTCGAAGTCTGGCCATCGACCGCATAGTGCGCGTTGGGCGTGGCCGGCGCGAGGATCGTTCCACCGTTGCCGATGTTGTAGGTGCGCGAGAACCATTTGGCTGCCACGTTCTGGGCATCGGCATCGGTCGAGATCACGGCGACCGCCGTCACCGGATCCGGGAGCGTCTCCTCCTCGATGGCCTGCGCGTTCGAGAAGGTCCAGTCCGGAGTCGATGCTTGTACGTAGGTCCGGATGTGAACCTTGCCGTCCTCGGCATCGCGCACGTAGGTATTCGGCTTCAGGGCGTTCTTCTTGAGATTCTTCAGGAAATCGAGGCCGTTCGTCGCGTAGATCGGGAAGTTCTTGCCATAAACCCCGCTGATGTTGTCCACGACCAGGTCCGACGACGCGAAGCACCCATTAGGCCAGAACGTGCCGCCCTCGAGGAAGTGAGAGACGATGTTCTCGATCTGGTTATTGGTGTTGCCGCTCTCGGGGCCCGAGATAAGCTGGGCGTTGATCTGCATCCCCCAGGCGGTCGAGTAGCCGTCCGAGGATGGCGCGTAGTGGTGGCACGCTGGAACGGCGATCCCCATCTGGGGATTGAACTGGAGCTGCTGCTTGAGCGCGGACTGGTACACCGGAGTCAGGGACGCGTAGCTACTGGACATCATGCTGCCGCCGATCCCCCGAAGCACTCCCACCGTCCACAGCGGGTAGGACCCGGACACCGACGTGATGTACATGAGCTCGCCCGCGATGAGGAGTTCCCGACCGACGGCCGGAGCATAGGGCGATGTCGAGCCCACGGACGCGAGCTGGATCGAGGTGTCAGTCTGGGCACACGCGGCGTTCAGGTAATAGGGAGCGCAGGTGCTTCCGTTCGGGCCGTCGTAGTTGTACAGGCCCTCGAAGGCCGAGATCGGCATCGCTTGCTGGGCATACGACGAAGCGGGAGCGAGAGCCCCGAACTCGACCCACGACGGGAACGGCTCCAGGGTGGACAGTCGGATCGCATCGCCCACCGCGAGCCCAGACCAGTTCGCCGTGAGCGTGATGACACCGGCCGACACGCTGCTGATGGCATAGATGGCTTCGGAGCCGTCCCCCTTCGTGATGGTGACGAACTCGCCAATCGAGGCCAGGGTGGTCGAGTTGTACCCGGTCGGGTCCGCGGGAGTGATCTCGTTGGCCGCCGGGAGGGCAGCGATCGTCGTCTGGTAGTTGTCCCACGGCGACCGCGGGAGGATCTGGCCGTAGACCAGGCCGGGCGCCGGAACGATGAAGAAGTTCGAGCCACCGTAACCAGACGGCATCGTGTTGCCGTACGGGGCCACCAGCTTGGGCACCATGAAGTACTCGACGCTGACGAACTTGGCGTACACGAGGGTGCCAGCTGCGGGGCCGCCGGTGCCGTTCCACGTCACGGAGCCCTGCTGGGATGGTGGCCCGTTCGTGGCATTGACGGTGTAGTACGTCGATGCATACGGGCTGCTGAAGTCGGGGTTCGGCGACAGAACGAGGAGCTGCGGGAACCCGAAGGTCACTATCGCCTGGGGGATGTAGTCCGTCGAGCCAGATGCGCTGCCGCCACTCGCAAAACACGACGTCCGCCAGACGCAGACCGCCTGGAGATTCGGCAATGCGAATGGATAGGTCTTACCGCTCTGCAGGAGCGTGTCGAGCGGGATCATCGCAGCCGGCAGGTTCAGGGCCCGCGTGCGCTCGTTGAGGACGCCGGTAGCGGCCACGGTGATGATCGTCGGCGCGATACCGTCTTTGGCGGTCCACTTCCGCGCCGGCGACGTGACGTAGCCGGTGAAATAAGGCCAGTGGTTCGCCGGTCCGGGACCCCACGCGAGATCGACCTCGAGACGGAAGCCCTGCTGCGGGCCGTTCAACGCGGCGAGCTCGGGCGGGAGCATGTCGGCGAAGATCTGGATCTGCAGGGTGCTCGAGATCTCGTCGAGCTTATCGTGGTGCGAAGCATTGCCCAGCACGATCGCATCGGGCGGTAGATTGTAGGCCGTCCACACGGTCGAGTTCGTGAACTGCCCGTGGCAATCGAAGAACCGTGCTGACACCTCGAGCGGCGTGCTGCTCTCGCTCGCGAGGGCCCGCTGGAGCGCGTCGGACGATAGGGCATTCCCCCAGCGATCGGCGGTGATCATCGACCCACCGTCCTGGCTGGGTTGCTCGACCCGA
>JAJYIO010000165.1 GCA_021790035.1 bacterium
CCGGTGCCGAACTCACGCTCGACGTAGGCATCGGCGATGACGGGGATGAGCCGGCCCGTCAGCGGCAGCTTGACGTTGTGGCCGACCAGATCGCGGTACCGGTCGTCCTCGGGGTGCACCGCGACCGCGACATCCGCCAGGATGGTCTCCGGACGGACCGTCGCGATGATCAGGCCAGTGGCTCCGTCCTCGCCGGGATACTGGATGTGGTACAGGACGCCCGTCTCGGCCTCGTGCTTGACCTCGAGATCGGAGAGGCTGGTCAAACAGCGCGGGCACCAGTTGATGATCCGCTTGCCACGGTAGATGAGACCCTTGTCATAGAGGCGCACGAAGGCCGTGCGCACGGCGCGGGAGTATGCCTCGTCCATGGTGAAGCGCCACCTGGAATAGTCCAGCGACGATCCCAGCTTGCGGTACTGATCGACGATGGCGTCGCCCTGCTCTTGCTTCCACGCCCAGATCTGCTCCAGGAATCGCTCGCGACCGACCTCGATACGGCTCTTCCCGGTCTTGGCGAACACCTGCCGCTCGACCACGGTCTGGGTCCCGATGCCGGCGTGATCGGTGCCGGGCTGCCACAGGACGGCATATCCCTGCATGCGCCGGGCCCGACTCAAGGCATCCTGGATCGTGGCGTTGACGGCGTGCCCGATGTGGAGCGTACCCGTGACGTTGGGGGGCGGGCACGCGATGAAGAACGGCTTACGATCGCGATCCACCCGGCCCGAAAACACGCTCGATCCCAGCCAGCGCTCGAGCCACAGCGGTTCCACTAGCCCTGGATCGTAGGCCTTGGCCATCTCGCGGCCGGTGGTGGCCGTTGTTTCCATGGGCGGGCTCCTTTTGTGGCAATCCAGGCGGGCCTTCGAGCGCTCCAAAGGGCGCCGGAACGGCGCCGGAACGCGATGGAAGAGGATATGCTACCATGCTATAAGGGTATATTGCTCGGACGAACGATGGGTCCAATCTTACTCGCCTTCCTTGCCGCCGCCGTCATCGGTCTTGGCGGGGTCGCTGCTTATTTGTACGGTCTCCTGCCAGGTACCTACCGGGCTGCCCTGCGGGGACTGAGGAGCAAGAACCGACGGACCAAGATCCAGTCGGCCAACCAGCTAGCGCGCTTCAAGAGTGGCGAGTCCGTCGGTCCTCTCGTCCGCAGCCTCAAGATTCCCGATCCCAGTGTCCGGCGCGCCTGCATCGAGGCCCTCGCCAAGATCGGCCGACCCGCCTTCGAGCCCCTGTGCCAGACCTTCGTCCAGCCAGACGAGGAGCTCAAGTTCGCCGCGGTCGAGGCCCTGTCCTCCATGAGTCCAGCGGACAATCTAGAGCTCCTGGCCAAGAAACTCGCGACGGCGCCTGGCTTCATGCGCCGCTACGTCGGTGAGGTCCTGGCCCGGTGCGGGCCCGATGCGATCGCCTACATCCTCAAGTACACTCCCGACGTCAGCCCGTTGCCGGATCAGGACGCTGCCGACGCTCAGGCCCGGCGGGTTCAGTTCGTGGATGTGCTGGCGAGGCTGGCAGAGCGCAATCTCGACCTTCTCTACCAGGCCCAGGTCACGAGCGACAAGCAGCGCCTGTACGTGGCACAGGCCATGGCCGTCCGGGGCGATCCCCGGGCTGCCGGGCTCTTGACCCGCCTCTTGCCCACCCGCAATCCGCACCTTCGCAAGGCGGCCGTCGAAGCGCTCGGCGGTCTTGGCGAGCAGGCCATCGACTCGCTCCTGGAGGTCCTGCAAGGACCCAACGAGGCGGCCAAGGTCGGCGTGGTCGATCTCCTGGTGAGCATCGGCGGCAAGGCCATGGACGCCCTTGCCGAGCTCGTTCGCTCCGAGGATTTCGAGATTCGCTTGCAGGCGGCCACCGCGCTTGGCCGGCTGGGCAACATCAAACCCATGATCCTGGTCCTCTGGCCCAAGAAGCCCGCCTTCGTCGCCCGGACGATCGAGAATACGGCCAAGACCCGCCTCGACATGCTTTCCGACCAGACCGCCCTCAAGAAGGCGATCGAGCAGGCGCTCTTCCTTGGCAAGATGAACAAGAAGTACCGTGGCCTTTATTACCTGCAGGCGCTTCTCATCGTACTTTTCCCCGGGGTCGTCGAGATGGTGGACGAACCCCGCCTCGGCAAGGTTCTCGCATACGGCGGCAACATCGTCGACAATGCAGGGTTCCTTAGACTGTCACACCTCCACCCGGTCGCTCGCCAGATCCTCGCTCGGCCGAAGCGCACTGGAAAGGGGACCGGCAAGCCGCTCCAGGCCGCTGCAAGCAAGCCGGAGTAGCGGGTCTTCGGGGGTCTGAAGGGGCGCTCAGGCCCCGTGTGCTCTTGCCAGGGTCGAGCCGGGCGACGTGGCAGCTTGCCGGCAGCCAAGGAGAGTTCGAGAACCGCTGCAGTGCCTGCTGCGAATTTCCTCGCATGGCGGACGTCTGCCAATCAATGGAACCTGTTTAGGCCTTTGATGCGGGCTGGAGCGTCTTGGAGGCCGCCTGCTTCAGCGTCGGGTCGTTGACCTTGGCCAGGAGCTGGTTGACGGTGTTGGAGTCAGCGTACTCGTTGACCGCGTACTGGCCATTGGCGATCTTGTAGGACTGGTGGATGCCATGGTCGCGCTTGAAGCCGATGACCGCGGCCGACGTCGCCGTATCCCACGTCCCGGAGACCTCCACGTTGTAGCCTGCGACCTTCAGCAGTGCCTGAAGCTCCTGGATCTGCTGCTTGCTTCCGGTGTCGGGGCCGATCGTCGTGCCCTGATAGCCCGAGACCTCGTCGATGAAGGCCTGCACGTTGGCCACCGTATCCGTAAGGTTGTACTGGCTGGCAATCTTCGCAGCTGTGGCAGGCGTGAGTGCCTTGCCCGACGGGAGGTTCCGCGGCAGCGCGCCAATCCGACCCAGGGTATCGGGGATGAGCCCGATCGCCGGCGTGATCAAGCCAAAGGCCTGGGGGTTGCGCACCACCTGTCGACCGATCTGCCCCAGGAGACTGGGCCGGCTGGTTCCGCCAGCGAGGATCTTCTCGGCGACGGCCGTGGCATCCGAGGCTTCCTGGGCATCGGACGCGACCGAGTAGATGCCCTTGGGAACCCGTCCGGTCAGGAGGGTGAGTCCACGAATGCCCACGAGCTTGCGGCTGTAGGACAGGAAATTGCCGTACGTCATCGCGGTTCCCGCGACATTGACGGTCGCCTCCGGGGCGATCTTCGCAACCGCGCCAGCCACGGCATCGGCGCTCCCGGTAGTCGCGAGCTTGGCGACTCCGAGCGCATCGTTTGCATACACCGCCATCTGGCTCGACTCGGCCGCGTGGCCCAGCTCGGCGAGGCGCTCGGCATCCCTTGCGGCTTGCGTCGCCTTCATGGTGTAGGAGCCAGCCACGGAGGCTTCCTTGAGCGCCAGGCCAAGGTCCTCTCCCGCGGAAAGCCCGTGGACTGCCGCACTGGCGAACGCTGCGCCGCCCCGTGCGACGTTGACGACCTCGCCGGGGGTGATGAAAAGCGACCCGATATCGACCAGGCCCATGCCCACAGCGCGGCCAGGATGTCCCGACTGGCAGGCCTCGATGTAGGGGTCGATAATGGCCTGGCCCAGCAGATGGAGCGTGGGGCCGGGCTGCGTAACGAGCTTGCTGGCCAAGAAGTACAGGCCCTTGGCCGTCCGGATCGGATGGAGGACCATGCTGGCCATGCCCGAAACCATATTCCAGGCCGCCTGAGCACCGCCAATGAATACGTCAGGGACGAACTCGACAACCTCGTGGGTCAGGTCCGTGCTGGCTTGCCCGTCCCGGACCAGTCGATCCGCGGGCGTGGCTTGACCCTTGTTGGATCCGCCCAGCCCTACGTTCGCGACCATCCGCTCCTCCAAGAGGGAGCCACCAGGCTCCTGATAGCCTTATACGAAGAATCGGCCCGGTTCTGACCGACTTGTTCAAGATTTAACCCGCTCCCAACCCTCGGGTCCCTCTCGAGACAGCGAGGCTGCGGGAACGGGCTAGATCGCAATCTGGATCCCGGTGAATCGTCAGTTACCGCTGGTTCCGCCCGAGATGGCGACGGCCATGGCGTTGGCCGTGTTCTCGTCGACGTACTCGTTGATGGCCCAGTCGCCGTTGGCGAGCTTGTAGGTCTGATGGATGCCGTGCTTCTGCTTGAAGTCGATCACGGCGTTGGCGGTGGCATCGTCGAAGGTTCCGCTGGCCTTGACACTGGAGTAGCCAAGCTGCTCGAGAACCTGCTGGAGCTTGGTGACGTCGTCCTTGGTGCCCGCATCGGGACCGATCGCCGAATTCCGGTACCCGTTGACCTCGGCGGCAAAGGCCTCGACGTTGGCTCGATCACCGGCCAGACCATACTGCTTGGCGATCTGGGCGACCTGGGCGTCGGTCATCTGGTTGCTGCTGGCGGAAGCCGCCGACGCCGGGGTCGAAGGCTGAGCGGGCGTGGACGTCGGCTGAGTGGACCCTGGGGCGGCCGCCGGCTGGGCTGGCTGCGTAGAAACCGAGGCCGCCGAGGTGGAGCCGGGCAGGTTCTGGGCGTCAGCAGGCATCTTGAGGACCTGGCCGGCGTGCAGCGAGTTGGGATCGGGGCCGATGGCGTCCCGGTTGAGAGCGTAGATCTCGGGCCACTTGGCGGCGTCGCCGAGGAACCGTGCGGCGATTCCCCACAGGCCGGCCTGGCGGTCCGCCGCGGTCACCGTGTAGCTGGAAACCGCCGGCGCGGCATTGGCGCTGGTCGAGCTGGCGCCGGTCGTCGGCGTCGAAGCGGTCGCCGAGCTGGTGCTGGTCGAGTTGCTGGCCGCAGGTGCCGAGCCGCTGGTCGCCGGCGTCGAACCGGTCGCCGAGTTGGTGCTGGTCGAGCCGCTCGCCGCGGGTGCCGAGCCGCTGGTCGCCGGCGTCGAACCGGTCGCCGAGTTGGTGCTGGTCGAGCCGCTCGCCGCGGGTGCCGAGCCAGCAGACGTCGCGCTGGTCGAGCCGCTATTGCTCGAGTCCGTGCTGCTGGCTCCCGCCTTCCATCCGGCCTTGACCGCAGCGACCATCGCCTGGGCCGTGGCCCCATCGACGTACTCGTTGACCGCGGGAGTGCCGTCGGCCATGTTGTACGACTGGTGGATGCCGTTTTCCTTCTTGAAGTCGACTACAGCCGCCGCCGTCTTGTCGTCGAACGTACCGCTGGGATCGACGTCGTAGCCAAGGGCCCGGAGCACGGTCTGAAGCTGCTTGACCTGGTCCGAGGTGCCGCTGTCAGGCCCGATCGCGTTGTTGGCATAGCTCTTGACCTCGGTCAGGAAGTTGGAAACGTTCTGGGCGGTAGGCTGCAGATTGTACTGCTGCGCGATCTGCTGGATCTGCTGATCCGAAAGGGAACCGGCCGAGCTCACCGAGCTGGTCGAGCTGGTCGAGTTGCTGGCGCCGGCCGGAGTACCGGCGACATCGGCGAGAGCACCCTGGCCCAGGCTGTTGGCCAGGCCCGCCATCGCCAGGGGCTTGACCAGATTTGCCGGATTGGCCAGCGCAGCCTTGGCGATCGTGCCAGGAAACTTGATGGCGCTCGACAGGATGTCTCCGATCGTCATCCCTCCGACCGCCTCGGCGCCGGCAGCGACAGCCTGGGCACCCGCCTGCACGGCGCGGACCGGAGCCTCGACGATATCGCCGAGCGTCACGTTCCCCAGCTCGTCGGCAACCTTCGTCACGCCCGCCGCGACGGCCTTGCCCGCGTCAACGGCCAGCGTCACCGGGGCCGTCACGATCTGCCCCAGGGTGATGTCCCCGAGGTCGCTCAGGGCAGTACCAACCTTGGCGACGGTGGCCGAGGCTGCGTCCGCGACGGCCTGACCGACCTTGGCGGTTGCGACGATGCCCGAATCGATCGTGCTGCCGATGACCTTGGCACCTGCGACCAGCGGCCGCTCGACGAAGTTGGTGCGGGCAATCCACTTGCCGGTATCGACGGCAGCTCCGGCCAGCCGGGCGCCGGTAACGATCTTGGCGGCGACCTCGGAATCCTCGGCCACGCCCATGATTCCGGCGGCCTTGGAAGCGGCGGCGGCCTCGGCAGCCTTGGCGCTGAGGCCAGCGGCCCGTGACTCCCAGTAGGTCGAGTGAGCGGCAGTCAACGCGGCCTTGCCGACATCGGCCGAGATCCCGGCGTCCTGCATCGCGGCCTGGGCTGCCTTGGTGAGGATCGGCTGATCGGCCAGCCGGGCTGCAAAGTTGGCGGCCTTGCCCGCATCGCTGACAACTTCGGTGGCCTTGCCCGCATCGCTCGCGACCGCGGCGGCCTTGCCCGCGTCACTGGCGAC
>JAJYIO010000166.1 GCA_021790035.1 bacterium
AGCTGCTGCAGACGCGCCAGGAGCGCGATCGCCTGCAGGCCGAGAGCAAGGACGCGGGCGTCGCTGCATCCGATGCGCACGCCGAAGCCATGCAGATCGCCGAACTCAAGCTGCAGGCCGTAGCTGGCCAGAAGGCCGATCTCGCCGAGCAGCTTGCCGTTGCCACGCGCCGGAACGCGGAACTCGAAGATCAGCTCGTCTCGGCGGCCCACCAGAAAACCGAGCTCAAGGAGCAGTTCGAAGCCGCCACGGCCCGCATCGCCGAGCTCACCGAGGAGCTGGCCGCGGCTCGATCCCAGATCGCGCCGCGAGAGGATGAAGAAGGCCTTCGGGAGGAGATCGAGCGACTGCAAGCCGACCTCGCCGGGTTGCGCCAGGTGGCCGCGGCGCCAGAAGCCGCCCCCGAACCCGCGGAGCCGCCAGCGGCCGAGCGCGAGATGCTCCGGGCGATCGCCGCCATTGCCGAGCAGGTCGAGCGTCTCTCGACCTGTCCGCCCGCCAGCGCCGGGTACCCCCCCCCCAAGCCGTCCGCCGTTTCTTCCCGGTCGCGCCCGCGCCCACGCAAGCCCGCGTCGCCCGACGACCCCGCCCGCAAGCTCGACTGGCTCATGGGGGTCTGAGCTGCAGGCGAGCGCCGCCAGCTGCCTTGGGGACGGCATCCTTCAAGGTGGAAACTCGCCACCGGAAGAGCCGAGCTACGCAGCGGCTTGCCCTCGAGTCGCTGCCTGAGCGCAGCGAGGGAGGATCGAAGTTCAACCTGGGTCTGCCAGCAGCGCTGCCGCGACGGTTCGATCGGGCGATGAGGTGCCCGGGATAGGGGCAACTCCTGCGGGTTCCCGCGCAGTCAGCCCGGGGACAAGGGGCTCATGGACGGTTTCATGCCAGGCGATCTCTCGCACGTGCTGGAGCGCATTTCCCAGATCACGTCGCGGTTCGACTCGGTGGCGGTACCCCAGGCCGGCAACGTCCCGGGTGCGGCGACATCTCGAGATTTTCAGGCCGCGATGGACAAGGTCCAGGGACTGACGCCTGCGATCACCAAGGCGGCGCAGGCCAACGGCCTCGATCCCCGACTCGTGCAGGCCGTGGTGGAGGCCGAATCGGGAGGGAATCCCTCGGCGACGTCGGACAAGGGGGCGATGCGCCTGATGCCGCTGATGCCGCAGACCGCCCACGACATGGGCCTGACCGATCCCTACGATCCGGCCCAGAACCTCGAGGGCGGCTCGCGTTACCTGCGGTCCATGATCGACAAGTTCGGGGATCTGCCGCTGGCGATCGCCGCCTACAATGCCGGTCCGGGAGCCGTCACCAAGGCACACGGCATTCCGCCCTATCCCGAGACCCAGCACTACGTCAAGCACGTTCTCGACCTCTACCGCGAACATCTCGGCCAGTAGGGACCCGGCGCGGCCGCCCGGGTAGCGACGCCGCGAGACGTTTGTACTCCGGCGATGACGGTCGTTTGGCCCCCATGCCCTAAACAAACCGGCAATCGAGCCGATGCATGCAATACAGGGTGCTGGTCGGAGAGTCCGTCCGGCGGCGGGCAGGGGTCGAACTAGCCTGCAATTCCCGAAGGATCCCCTGATCCGGTTGCACGGGGAGGAACGACGGCTTGGTCCGAGGCATTTACACGGCAGCTTCCGCCATGGTGACGGAGATGGCCAAGCAGGACATCATTGCCAACAACCTCGCCAACATGGACACCACGGGCTTCAAGCAGGACGCCATCTCGTTTCGAGCCCGGATGGACCAGACGATCTACGGCATCGCCCCGAGCTCCATGGGCGGGGGGGCGAGCGTGCAGAAGCTCGGCCTCCTTTCCACCGGGACCGCCGTCGACCAGATCAGTGTCAACTACGCCCAGGGCGACCTCCGCCCGACCGGCAACCCCCTCGACCTGGGTTTGCGCGGCGCCGGCTTCTTCGCGGTCCAGACTCCGCAGGGCGTGGCTTATACCCGCAACGGATCCTTCCAGCTGAACAGCAACCGGATGCTCGTCGACTCGCAGGGTAATCCGGTCCTTGGTACCGGCGGGCTGATCCAGCTTCCGCCGACCGGTAAGCTCAACGTCAGTCAGGACGGCACCGTGAGTGCGGGCACCCAGCTCGTGGGCCGGCTACGCCTGGCGAATTTTGCCAATCCCACCAAGCAGCTCACCAAGCAGGGAGACTCCTACTACCACATGGTTGCCGGCACGGAGCTGCCGGCCACCGGCGCCGAGGTGCAGGAGGGTTTCCTCGAGCAGTCGACCGTCAACCCGATCAGCGAGATGGTCGACATGATCACGGCCCTGCGCGGCTACGAGAGCTCGCAGAAGGCTTTGCAGACCGAGGATTCGGAACTCGGTCGTGCGGTGAACGACATCGCCCGCATGTAGGGGCGCCCTGCCGACAGGCGCCACACGTTTTTTCGGAACGAGAGTGAGGTAACCAGGCCATGATGGGAGCTTTATACAGCGCCGCCAGCGGAATGCAGGCGCAGCAGCTCAACATCGACGTTATTTCGAATAACCTCGCTAACGTCAACACGCCCGGATTCAAGCGCCAGCGGGCCGAATTCCAGGATCTGCTGTACCGCACGGCAACCGCGGCGGGCGTTCCGGTCAGCCAGGGCACGTCCACACCCGTCGGCCAGCAGGTCGGAACGGGCGTTCGTCCGGTGGCGACCACCAAGATCTTCTCCCAGGGAGATTTCGAACAGACCGGCAATCCGCTCGATCTCACGATCCAGGGCGATGGCTTCTTCCAGATCCAGCAAAACGACGGCACGATCGCCTACACCCGTGACGGCAGCTTCAAGGTCGACCGGGACGGCACGGTCGTCAATGACGAGGGCCTTCCCCTCTCACCGCAAATCACGATTCCCCAGGACGCCCAGAACATCACCGTCAGCCCGGAAGGCGTCATCACCGCCCAGGTGAACGGTCAGCAGAACACGATCGGCCAGATCTCCCTGGTGCGTTTCATGAATCCTGCCGGCCTGTCCTCGGCAGGCGGCAACCTGCTGCTGCAGACCCAGGCTTCCGGAGATCCGCAGGAAAGCTTGCCGGAAGCGGACGGGACCGGGTCGATCCTCCAGGGCTACCTCGAACAGTCCAACGTACGTGTCGTGGACGAAATGGTGAATCTGATCACGGCCCAGAGGGCCTACGAGGCCAATTCCAAGGCGATCCAGACGTCCGATACCATGCTGAGCGAAGCCAACCAGCTCAAGCAGTAGGCGAGCCAGACCGACAATAGAAACAGATGGGTCGCTCACCGGCTACGCCAGCCGTCTCGAATGAAAGGCCAGCTCGAGTGCAGCCCGGCATAGCAGCCACCGCCCCGAAGGGGAGTTTTTGATGTGTTGCCCAGCGGCTTCGCCGACACTCTCGAACGAAACGCCACCTGCCGAGCGTAGCTACGCAGCAGCTTGCCCGCAGCGGGGGGTAGTTTGCGGGGGGCAAGGCCCCCTGCAAGTCACTGCCCCGAAGGGGAGTTTCTGATGAGTCTCGCTTCTCTCGATCTGCCTTCGATGGGCCCCGCCGCCCTCGGGATGACGGCTCCCGACGTCCAGTCGATCGGGTCGAAACCGTCGCTGACGGCCGCGCAGAGCAAGACCATGACGCCGGAGCAGAAGCGCTTGATGGGTGCCGCTCAGGATTTCGAGGGAATCCTCATCACCCAGATGCTGACGGCGATGCGCCATGCTCACCTGGCCAAGGATCCCCTCGACAGCGGCAACGCCAGCGACATCATGCACAGCATGCTCGACGCTCAGCTCGGCAAGCAGATGGCTCACAGCGAGAGCTTCGGCCTCGCCGATGCGATCTACCGAGAGTTCTCGGGAATGGCCGGTTCGGCAGGCCGTCAGGCGTCGGCGGCGGCCGCCCCTGAAGCCAGTGTTGCGGCTGCGTCAGGGACGTCTCGCGCGGGTCGGTGAAATCCGCGACTTGCCAGCCTTCTGGCCCTCGCACTAGACTAGAGTGCTTTCGGTTTGGAGGGATCGGGCCCGAGGATTCGACCGGGGCCCGGTTGCAAGGCGGTTCAGGACACACGGGAGCGCGGTGAAAGCCGCTCCCTCGAGGCTTCGTGCGGGCGGCACGGCCGCGTGGTGGCATCGTTCGAACCGAAAGCGGTCTCGATGCGATAGATCGCCGGAAAGGAGTTCGGCAACATGCCACTCTCCAACTGTCCCCGCTGCGGCAAGACCTTCAACAGGCTCCCTTCTGCCAAGATCTGCCCTGAGTGCCACGAAGTCGAGGAGCAGCAATTCGAGCGCGTTTACACCTACCTCCGCGACAACCCCGGTGTGTCCATCGCCAAGATATCCAGCGATACCGAGGTTCCCGAGCGCCTCATCCTCGAATGGTTTCGCGGTCGGCGCCTCTTTGCCCAGGATTCCTCGGTCACCTGGCCGTGTGAGCGGTGTGGCGTCCCGGTCAGCGAGGGGCGAGTTTGCCAGCGCTGTGCCGGCAAGTTCCAGGCTTCGCTGGGCGGACACCCGGAGTCGGGTGGCGGACCCCAGGGCAATCAAGCTCCTCTGGATGCCTCTGCGGGCCGCCGGCCTGACATCGGCCACGAGCTTCGTGGCGAGAAATACACGCGCTAGCAGCATGCCGCGCCAAGGGTCTTGCGCCGCCGAGTTGATTCTTCTCGTGGGCGGTCATGCTGGCTAACTGCAACAGCTGCGAACAGGCTTTCAATCAGGGCGGTATCGAGAGGCTCTGCCCTGCCTGCAGCGCCACCTACCACCGCCTGTTCGCGTTCGTTGAACGCAGTCCAGACGCCACGCTCGACGAGGTGGAACGGGTTCTCGGCCTGACCCGGACGGACCTGGTGCGGCTCCTCAAGTCCGGTCGCTTCGTCGCCTTCGAGAATCTCGCCCGCCAGGTCATGAAGTGCCGCTGCTGCGGAGCGCCCCCCGCGCAGGGCGAGCTGTGTCAGTCGTGCTTCGAGCGCCTGCTGACCCAGCTTCTGTCCAGCAACCGGTCCCGCCGCTAGGGGGAGACGGCCAGCTCTCCGGCTGAGGGCAAGCTGCTGCGTCGCTGATCCTTTAGACTGGGAGCTGGTTGCGCCGACGCTTCTTGACCGAACCGGGAGCCACGGGCTCAAGCCGCGAGCCTGCAAATGGAGAGGCTCGGTACCTAAAGTCCTCCCGCATCGTGGCCGATAAATAAGACGGGAGAACAAACTTCCCAGCGAAATCGGGGTGATTACCGTGAGAATCGATCCGCGGCTTCTGGCTCAGACGAGCGACGTCGCGGCCACCGCGCGCAAGCGAGAGGCCGATGCCGTCAAGGCTCCGCCCAAGGCTCGGGCCGCTGCTGACGTGTCTCTCTCGGAGTCCGCCGAATCGCTGTCCAAGTTTGGCCCCGCGATCAAGGCAGGACCGGCTGTGAGATCCGAGAAGGTTGCGAGTCTGAGAGAAGCCGTTGCCAACGGCTCCTACCGGCCGAGCGGATCCGATGTCGCCCAGGCCATTCTGGAGCGCGGTGGAGAGCAGATCGACATCGATCAGCTTCGCGGTAAGTAGTCTAGCGGCATGGATACTAGCCGGCTCGAGCGGATCCTCGCGGCCGAAGCCGCGGGCTACGCGTCCTTCGTGACCAGGCTCCCGCTGAAGATTGCTGTCATCCAGAGGCGCGAGATCGTCGCGCTGCAACAGCTGCTGTCACGCGAGACCGAGGAGCAGCACAAGCTCCGAGGGCTAGAGCGTGATCGTCTCGAGGAGGCCGCCCGCCTCAATCACGGCCTCGGCTTGCCCGGTGATGCGCCGCTCGCCGCGACGCTGAGTCGCATTCCGGACCGATCCGCTGCAGAGCGCCTGGGCGCGCTGGGCGATCGCCTTGGCGATCTGGCCCGGCGACTCAAGGTGGGCAACGAGCGCTGCGGGATCCTCCTGGGTGCCGGACTCGAGTTCGTCCGGTTCTCGATGGAGTTTTATGCCCGCTTCCTCAATCCGGATGAACGTCTTGCCGATATGTTATACGGACCCGCTGCGGTCGGGACCGGAGTGTCGAACGTCAGCTTGATGAGCCGGTCGGCCTGAGCGGGAGGGCGCCTCGAAAGGGGCGTAGACTTCGGGGGAGGCCGCGCATTGAGCTCTGATCTCAATCTCTCGGGCATCAGCTCGGCGATGAGGGGCCTCTATGCTGCCCAAGAGGCGATCGACACGGCCGGGTCCGACATCACCAATGCCAACACGCCCGGATATTCCCGCGAACAAGTCAATCTGGCGGCCATCGACTATTCCCAGTCCGGACTGGAGACCAGCGGCGATCCCACGCTCTCGTCGATC
>JAJYIO010000167.1 GCA_021790035.1 bacterium
CCGATCTGATCGATGTTGCCATCCTTGGCCTCGAGTTCGAGGATGGAGAGCGCCCGGTCCAGCGGGACGGCCTTCTTGTAGGGGCGATCCGAGGCCGTCAAGGCGTCGTAGATGTCCGAGATGGTCATGATCCGGGACTGGATAGGTATCTCCTTGGAGTTGCGGCGGTTGGGATAGCCCGATCCATTCAGCTTCTCGTGGTGGGCGTAGGCAATCTTCGGCACGTCCTTGAGCTCGCTGGTCCACGGGATCTGCGAGAGGAACCGGAACGTGTGAGTGACGTGGCTCTCGATCTCCAGGCGCTCGGTGGCATCGAGACTGCCGCGTCGGATCGAGAGGTACCCGACCTCCTCGGGCGTGAGCAGCTGCCGCACGCCGCCGTCTTCACCCAGGAAGGTCTGCTGGGCGATCTCGAGCAAGATGGCGAAGTTACCGTCCTCGAGCACCGTGGGCTCGTTGGCGTCGAGCACGACCTTGAGGTAACGCTCCAGGGCCTCGAGCCGGTCCTCGAAGGCCCGGGTCATGTCCGGGTTCTCCTCGAGATAGCCCTCCATGCCCCGGCTCAGGAGAGTCTCGAGCCGGCGCGAAGCGAACTCCGCCTTTGCGGCCTTGCAGACATACTCGAAGCGCCCCTTGATGAGATCGAGATGCCAGGGATAGAGCTTCTTGGCCTTGACCAGGACTTCCTCGCGCACCCCGACCTTGCCGAAGTCGTGCAGGAGAGAGGCGTACCGGATCTCCTTGATCTGATCCCGCGAAAAGGACAGGTCCCGAAAGGGTGGATCCTCGGAGCGGTCCAGAGCCTCCGCCAGGCCGACCGTGAGGGCCGCCACGCGGGCACTGTGCCCCGAGGTGGTCGGGTCTCGGCTTTCAATCGCCGTGACCGAAGCGTTGACGAAGCCATCGAAAAGATCGTGGATGCTGCGATACAGGATGTTGTTCTCGAGCGCGACGGCCGCCTGAGACGCCAGAGAATTGACGAGCTCCTCCGACCAGGAGTCGAATGGCACCACCCCGCCCTCCGCCGCGGCGGCGTCCTTCAGGATGAAGTCCCACTGCTTCTTGCGATTGATGAGCTGGACGATGCCGATCGTCTCGTTGCTGCGGTTCTTCATCGGAACCACGAGCATGGACTTGGTCCGGTACCCGTTCTTCTCGTCGAGGTCGTGATTGAAGCTGTAGGCCGCACCCGGAGGCAGGTGGTAGACATCCGATAGATTCAAGCTGATGCCGGACAGGGCAACATAGCCGGCAATCGAGCTCCGGCTGATGGGCATCGTGAATTCCTTGTACGAAAGATTGAAGGAATCGTTCTGACTGAGCTTGAACCGGAGAATCTTCTCCTTTTCGGCCGATTCTTCGACGAGATAGAGCGATCCCGCGTCCGCCTGCGTGACTTCGCGGCACTTGCGCAGGATCAGATCCAAGAGGTCGTCGTGATTGCGCTCGGTGGATAGTGCCACACCGATACGGTTGAGCTCCTGGAGCTTGCGCGAGTAGGCATCCAGCTCGTTGATGACCCGAGCGGTCTCCTGGCGACTGTTGAGATACAGGTAGGCGCTCTCGATGGTGCGCCGCAGCATACGGTGGCGATAAGGCTCCTCGATCTCCGCCCACACGATCTCTGGAGGAAAGCCGCCGAGCGCCTCTTCCCCCCCCTCGGGAAGCAACAGGATCACGACGCCGCTCTCGCGCACGAAGGCCGAAAGGACCTCGATCGGCCAGCCCCCGAAGGCGAATTCCGCGTCCAGCAGGAGGATCTGGAGGGAAGCGCCGGCCGGGGCCGGAGGCAGGTCGGCCAGGCGATCATAGCGCTCGCAGACGACGCCGTCCTCCTCGAGGGCCGCCAGCATGGCATCGTGGCGAGGAGCTCGAGAGGCGACGAGGCGCCGCGTGACCGTTTCGTCCATCACACGGAATTATAACCGCTCTCCGCGGCGAGCTCCGGTGATCTCTCGAAGGGCCCCACCAAGCCGAGATCTCGGGGGTTCAGCGCGCGGCCAGGAGTCCCCTGCCCAGCAGGGCGCGCAGACCCGTTCCGCTCTTCCCCCTGGCCTCCGGCTCGAGGCGACTCTGCAACCTCCCGAGCAGGTCCTCGGCCAGGGCGGCGAGCTCCTCGGACGGTTTTTCCGCCAGGCAAGCCTGCAAGGCGCCAGCGGCCTCGCCCGGGTTGCCCGCGGTTGCCGCAACGTGGGCGTACATGATGTGAAGCTGCGAGCGATCGCCTGGCGGCGCCTCGGCCACGGCGGCACGGAGCGTCGCCAGGGCCTCCTGGTATCTGAAACACCGGACGAGGCCCTCGGCAAGCCTGGCCTTCCCGCTCCAGCTCGGCTCGATGGCCTCGGCCTGCTGGAACGCCGCGATCGCCTCGGGCGCCCGGCCGAGCGCCAGGAGGACCTCGCCGAGCAGGGAAAAACCCGATGCGCTCGGCCGGCGCGACAGCAGCGCGCTCAGCATGTCCCGGGCCTCCTCGTGGCGGCCCTGGCCGACCCACAAGACCGCGAGGTTATGCTGGGCCTCGGGCCGGGAGGAATCGACCGCGATGGCCTTCAGGAAAAGATCCTCGGCCTCGCCCAGGCCTCCGAGTTCGAAACGCAGGGCCCCCAGGTTGAACAGGACCTGATAGTCCATCGGATCCAGCCGCTGGGCCTCCTCGAACTCGAGAAGCGCCTCTCGCGTCCGCCCCTGCCCGTACAGCAGGCGCCCCAGCTCGAGGTGTGCGCGCGACGATTCCGGGTGGCGCAGGACGGTATCCGAGGCGATCTCCGCCGCCTCCATCAGGCGGCCGAGTTCGCGACGCAAGGCCACCAGATCGAGGCAGGTAGCCAGATCCTCGGGGGCCAGGGTCCAGGCGCGCTCGATCATCCGGGAAGCCGCTTCGGGCTGTCCCCGCCTGGCGTAGGCACGCCCCAGACGACGGTATGCCGAGACATTCGCCGGATCCGAGTGAATGGCCTTCAGGTAACAGTCGAAGGCCGGGTCTACCTGCTCGAGCCGTTCGAGGGCATCCCCCAGGCAGAACCAGGCCTCGGCACCGACGGCGTCGAGGGCCGCCGCCTGCTGGAAGCAATGCGCCGCATCCTGCCACCGGGCGCGTTCGGCGTGGAGCTTGCCCTGCGCCAGGTGGATCGCGGGATCGCGCAGCACCTGTTCGAGGTCGAAGGAGAGCTGGCCGGCGGATACATAACGCTCGTCGACATCCTTCGCCAGGCAGCGCAGAAGAACCTTCGCGAGGCCCTCGGGAAGGAGCGGATTGAACTCCCGCGGGTCGCTGGGGCGATCGTACAGGAGGCGGTGCGCCATCCCCGTGATGTCATCCGCCGCGAACGGCAAGGCTCCCGTCAGCGCCTTGAACAGGACCACCCCGACCGCGAAGATGTCCGCCCGGTTGTCGACCATGGTCGGATCGAGGAGCTGCTCGGGAGACATGTACACGATGGTCCCCAGCATCATCTTGGTCTGGGTGATCTCGGGATGCAGCGCCACCCGGGCCAGCCCGAAATCGGTCATCTGGACCTGCCCGGAGGGGCTGATGATGAGATTGGCGGGCTTGATGTCACGATGCACCAGCTGGCGCTCGTTGTAGAGGTAATCGAGAGCGCTGCAGAGCTGGATCCCCCACTCGATGACCTGCACCATCGACGGACGCCCGGCTTCCATCATCGCCTGGAGAGTCGTGCCAGGCTGATAATCGAGCACCAGGTAGTGACGCCCCTCCCAGACGCCGCCGCTGTGAGCCTTGACGATGTTGGGGTGGTCGAGGGAGCAGTGAATCCGCACCTCCCGCTCGAACCGCTGGCGCTGTTCCTCGTCCGGCAGGGCGCTCTCCCGCTCGAGGATCATCTCCTTGATGGCGAAGAGCTGCCCCGTGGCGGGATCCTGGGCCAGGTGCACGCGGCCCGTCACACCGTCGGCAACAAGTGTGATGAGCTCGTAGCCCGCGAACTGCTCGTACATGGCATCTTGACCCTGCTGGATCGCGTTCAGTTTGAACGGGCCCGATCCATTCAAACCGGGAGCACTCTAGAGATTGCCTTGGAGCCATTGGCGCTGCTGCGCATAATTCTCCAAGGAGAATCTGTAAACAAGGCTAGTGCGTCCGTCACGAAGGGTCTGTGACGAACATCTCCGAGGGAGTCTCGGAGCGCTGGCTCCGGCACCCAGAAAACCCGGTCGAGGACTAGCTCAGGCGGTTGAGGACGGCCTTGGAGACGGCCTTGAGCGTTGCGAACACGCCCGAGCCCTCGACCGCGACGGCCTCGAACGAAGAGACCCCACGCGGATTGATAGCCGCCTCGAGCTCCTCGAAGGTGCTGATGTTGCCGAGATCGCGCTTGTTGTACTGCAGCACGTACGGCACGGACTCGAGCGTCAGCCCGTACTCGCTCAAATTCTCTTCCATGTTGCGCATGGATTCGATATTCTCTGCCATCTTCTCGCGCTGGGAATCGGCAACGAAGACGATGCCATCCACGCCGTTGAGGATGAGCTTGCGGCTGGCGTTGTACTCCACCTGGCCGGGCACGGTGTAGAGGCTGAACTTCGTCTTGAAGCCCTGAACCGAACCCAGATCCAGCGGCAGGAAGTCGAAGAAGAGCGTGCGCTCGGTCTCCGTCGCCAGGCTGATCATCTCCCCGCGGATACCCGGAGCGAGCTGCTTGAAGATGTACTCCAGGTTGGTCGTCTTTCCGCCAAGGCCGGTCCCGTAATAGACGATCTTGCAGTTGATCTCGCGACTTGCGTAGTTGATGAGGGCCATATCTGCCTTCCTAGATGCAAGACCACCGAACTCGGCGATCGGATTCACCAGGTCGAGGGGAACGAACCCGGGAGGGGCTAAAAATCACTGCGGCGTCTGCCTGATCTCGGATCAGAAGAGATCGCTCAGCTTGGGGCCGGCGCTCGGTGCGGCCCGGAAGGGGGCTTCGGGTGTGCTGTTGTACATCGCCTGCATCTGCTGATTCAAGGTGTCCAGCATCTGGTCGACCCTGAACTTGATCTTCCCCACCGTGATCGCGTTGGAGAAAATGACCGCGATGAGGTCGTGCGTGACCAGCTGAGCCATGTAGATGCTCGAAGACTGGCCCTGCTGGAACATCCGCCGGAACTCGGTCTCGCCGACCAGGTTGGCGATCGCCTTGTTGGAACCGAACGATCCGGTGATGAGGGCCGACAGGGACATGGTATCGAGGGCATTGGTCTCGCCCTGAGCTGCGATGAGCTGACCACTCTTGTCCAGCAACAGAGCCGCCTTGGCACCTGAGTCCATGACCAGGTTCCCGAGCGAGTTGTTGATGGCGCGGATGCCCTCTTCCGTGAGGACAAGATTGCCGGTGCCGCGGTGAAGCATGGCAGGCCTCCTAATCCCCAGCCGCCTGACCCGCTGCCGCCCGACCGGCCACTCCTAGCCTCTCGAGTGCGGGTAGCTCGGAAGCCTGGGCCGACCGTACGTGGTCCGAATACAACCGATCGATGAACTCCACGCCGTGAAGCCGACTGGCATACTCGGAAACTTCTGCGAGCATCTCGCGGCACCCCTGTGTGGGGTCGTCCTGCGGGGGCTCCCCGGGAATGAACTTGCCGGCTCGAATCTGCAGATCGAGCCCCCGTGACCGGGCGCGATCCGACAGGAAGCCGGCCAGGGCCTCGGTCATCTTGAGACCGGAGATATCGGCGAAGCGGCTCACCAGATCGCCCATCAGGCGACCAAAGAGGAGCCAGGAAAGTTCGGACGGCGGAAACTCCGCCTCGAGCGCACCGGCCTGCCACGGAGCCAGAAGGGCCTGCGCGGCCGCCGCGGGGCTGACCTTGAGCCTCCGTCCGAGATCGCCGACCGTGAGCCCCACATCGAGAGCCTCCCAGGCGCCGAGATTGGCCGGAGTCCAGTCGGCCGCTGGATCGGCGCCCGGCTTGCGACGAAATACGGCGTTCATGCTGGGAAGCACATCCCGAGCCACGCGCCACAGATCCCGCCGGTGGATGCCCTCTCGGCTGAGGTCGCCGAGCGGCAGATCGACCGGGCCCTCGATGCGGCCGGTGGAGTTGGGAGTCCAGAGGCACTGTCCGTCCTTCCCGGGCATCGCGGCCACAAAAGACACACCGATCTCCCCCGATGGGGGCGGCTTCGGAAGAGGAAGGGGGGGCTCCCCCCTCCTGAGTGGGAGAGGGGGGAGCATTGGGGGCGGAAGGGGCCGGCCCCTCCTCCAGAACATTTCGGATGGCGAGGATCGCCTGGTCCACCGGTTCGAGGGCAGCTTCAAACCTGTTTC
>JAJYIO010000168.1 GCA_021790035.1 bacterium
CTGGTGCCGATGCGCCCCGAACGCGAATTCCTGCCGGACTGGTCGGAGGTCCCGGCCAGCCAGCTGGCGCGGGCCCGCATGCTGTTCTACAACTTCCCCAACAACCCCACGGCCGCGGTCGCCCCGCGCGAGTTCCACGAGGACACGCTGGCGTTCGCCCGCAAGCACGACCTGATCCTCGTCCACGACCTCGCCTACGCGGAACTCGCCTTCGACGGCTACCGCCCCACCAGCCTCCTCGAGATCCCCGGGGCCAAGGACTTCGGCGTCGAGTTCCACACGATGTCCAAGACCTACAACATGGCCGGCTGGCGCACGGGATTCGTGGTCGGCAACGCCCGGATCATCGAACAGCTCTACCGGGTCAAGACCAACATGGACTACGGCCTGTTCGGCGCCATCCAGGATGCGGCCGAGTTCGCGCTCTCGTTGCCCCAGAGCCATGTGGACGCGCTCGTCGCGTTGTACCAGCGCCGCCGCGATGTCGTGGTCGAAGGCCTGACCCGACTCGGGTTCCCGGTCACCCGGCCCAAGGCCACGATGTACGTCTGGTGCCCGGTTCCTCCCGGCCAGAAGGCATACGACTTCGTGGCCGACACGATCGACCGCACAGGCGTCGTCTTCACCCCGGGAACGGGCTTTGGCGCAGGTGGCGAGGGCTTCTTCCGGGTGAGCCTGGTCGCCGGCGAGGCGGTCCTCGAGGAGGCGCTGGAGCGCCTTGCCCAGGCGGGCATCCGCTACTAGACCCGCTCCTAGCCTGCTCGGTCAGGCTTGGTCTCGCTACGGTCCGGTCTGACCGAAACGAGTCTGGTCAAGAGGGATCGCTCGACGCCCCCGAATCAAGAGCCGCCGACAGATCTTTCGGTCCATCAGCGGCTCTTCTCTTCCATTCCAGATCGGAACGGGGTTGCCCGGGATTACCCGGGAGAGTCTTTACCTCCCTGCAGAGAGGAAAGGCTCTTGGCCATAGACTATCTCCGCGCCCGCGAGGCGCAACGGCCGCTGGCTTGCCAGCCTGCGAACCAGCGCATGCGGTTTCGAAGCGTGCAACGAACCGAGGCGGGGATCTCGGCTACAATAGGGGATCTTGCAAGGAGGTTCGTCCGTGTCCGCTGTACAGTCCGCCCCGATCGCCATCACGCTGCCCGACGGGTCCGTGCGCGAGGTCGCCGCGGGCACTCGCTGCCTCGATCTCGCCGAGCAGATCTCGCATCAACTGGCCAAGAAGGCCGTGGGGGCTCGCATCGACGGCAAGCTGTCTGATATCCGCACGCCGCTCGAGCGACCGGTCCAGGTCCAGATCATCACCACGGACGATCCCGACGGCCTGACCTTCCTGCGGCACTCCACCGCTCACCTCCTGGCCGAAGCGGTCATCGAGCTCTGGCCCGAGACCAAGGTGGCCATCGGACCGGTGATCGCAGATGGCTTCTACTACGACTTCGATCGCCCGGAGCCCTTCTCGTCGGAGGATCTCGAGCAGATCGAGAAGGTGATGCGCAAGCACGCGGGCGCCGCCGAACCCATCGTGCGAACCGAGGTTCCTCACGCGGAGGCCCGGGCCAGGGTCGCGGAGTTCCGCGACCACGGCGAGCTCTACAAGGCCGAGATCCTCGAGGGCATCCTCGCGGAACCCCAGAGCGTCGTGAGCTTCTACAACCAGGGGGCTTTCACGGATCTGTGCGAGGGGCCGCATGTGCCGCACACGGGCGTGATCCGGCACTTCAAGCTCCTGTCGGTCGCCGGGGCGTACTGGCGCGGCGACGAGAAGAACAAGATGCTCCAGCGCATCTACGGCACGGCCTACTTCAAGGAAGACGATCTCAAGGCCCACATGCACCGCATCGAGGAGGCGGCCCGGCGCGACCACCGCAAGCTCGGCAAGGAGCTGGACCTCTTCGGCCAGTACGACGACATCGGCCCGGGACTGATCCTCTGGCACCCGAGGGGCGCGCTGATTCGCAACGAGATCGAGACCTTCTGGCGCAAGGCCCACTACGAGGGTGGATACGACCTCGTCTACACGCCCCATATCGCCAAGACCACGCTCTGGAACAAGTCCGGCCACACCGGCTTCTACCGCGAGAACATGTTCAGCGGAATGGACGTGGATGGCCAGGAATACCTGGTCAAGCCGATGAACTGCCCGTATCACATCCAGATCTTCAACAACCGGACGCGGAGCTACCGCGAGCTGCCGCTGCGGTGGGCCGAACTCGGCACGGTGTATCGCTACGAGCGCTCCGGGGTGCTCCATGGCCTACTGCGGGTGCGTGGATTCACCCAGGACGACGCCCATCTGTTCGTCCGCCCCGATCAGCTCGAAAGCGAGCTCGATCGCGTCATCGACTTCGTGCTCTACATCCTCCGGACCTTCGGATTCGACAAGTTCGAGGCCTACCTCGCCACGCGGCCGGAAAAATTCGTCGGTGAGCCGGCGATGTGGGACCGCGCCACCAAGGCCCTGGCCGACGCCCTGGTCAAGAATGGCCTCCAGTACGAGGTGGACGAAGGCGGCGGCGCCTTCTACGGTCCCAAGATCGACCTCAAGCTCAAGGCCACCCTCGGCCGTTCGTGGCAGTGCTCGACGATCCAGGTCGACTTCAACAACCCCGAGCGCTTCGACATGAAGTTCACCGGAGCTGACGGCAAGGAGCACCGTCCCGTCATGATCCACCGGGCGCTGATGGGCTCGATGGAGCGGTTCTTCGGATGCCTGGTCGAGCAGTACGCGGGTCATTTCCCGCTGTGGCTGGCGCCCGTGCAGTGCAGCGTGTTCCCGATCGCCCAGGACGTCGAGGAAGCCGCCCTCCAGATTGCCGACACGCTGCGCAAGGCCGGCCTGCGAATCGAATACCGGGACGCCGGCGATCACCTGAACGCCCGGATCAAGGAGGCCCAGCTCGCCAAGGTCCCGTACATGGCCGTGATCGGCAAGCGCGAGGCCGAGGCCGGGACGGTCGCGCTCCGGCTCGGCACCGGCAAGCAGGAGGTCATGGCCGTCGGGGACCTCGTCGACAGGCTCACCCGCGAGGTTCAAGACAAGTCGCTGCCCGGCTGACCATGACCGGGTTCTGACCGCCGAGCGGCACCGCTCGAGGCTCCGGTCCTACCGTCTGGAGCGGGGGCGCCGGCTGCCGGCGCGGATCGCTCGCGTGACGCCGATACTTCTTCATTAAAATTCGACTCGACACGAACGAGGCCGGGAACTTGCCCTCGAGATCGAACGTCAATCCATCGGAACTCCAGGTAGCTTCCGACCGGGTTTTTGACCTCTGCTTGACGTGTTTGGCGCGTCGAGGCGGGGGTAGGGATCGAATCAGTCCGCTTTTTGCTACGACTGAAGGATCAGAAGATGGAAAGGCGAACCACCGTGCTGGTTGTCCCGGGGGGGCTCGCCGATACGAGCGCCCTGGCCTCCGAGTTCGACGTCATCGTCCTTGCGGCGAACACGCCGCTGGCAGACCTGGAGATGGCCGACCTCCTGGTGGTCGATGGCAGCCGGCTCGATGCCCTGGCACTCCTTGCGACCCTCAAGCGCCGTCTGGGCAGCCTGCCGGCGATCTGGCTCGGCCATTCCTGGCGCCAGGAGGAGGTCGAGGCCGCCATCGAGGCCGGCGCGACCGACATCGCGGTATGGCCCGATCCGTTCGAACTGGTCGCTCGGGTGCACGTGGCCTTGCACGTGCACAAGGCCCAGAGCCGCGATCTCCTGACCCTGGCCTACAGCGACGATCTCACGGGTCTGGCCAATCGGCGTCACCTCAAGAACCGCCTGCGGGCTGCCGTTCACGCGGCGCGCATGCGCAAGGAGCCGGTCTGCGTGCTCATGATGGACCTCGACCGGTTCAAGGCGATCAACGATACCTTCGGCCACCCGGCAGGGGACCGCGCTCTCGTGGAACTCGCCAAGGTCCTGCGCGCGAGTTCGCGCGCGACCGATACCATCGGGCGCTGGGGCGGAGACGAGTTCCTGTACATCACATCCGGCCAGCTCCCCGCCGCCGAGACGCAGGCCGAGCGAATCCGCCAGGCCGTCGCAGCCTTCCCCTTCGGATCACCGGATCTCGACCTCCGGTTGACCGTGAGCATCGGCGCCACCGAGGTCGCCCCGGGCGATCGCCCGCAGGATCTCGTCGGCCGCGCCGATCGCCTGCTGTACGAGGCCAAGCGCCAGGGTCGCGACTGCATCGTCGCAGCTCGGGCCTCGCGGGAGCTGGCCGAACTCGCCTGATCGGGCCTCGCTTGCCCGGACGAACCAAGGTCTTCCCGGCTGGCGTCTCGAAAGAAGCGCGGGATTGCTGACACTTCCTCGGCGCAAACCTCAAAAGCTCTGAATGGATCGCCAGGCTGGCGTGGTGGCTCAGTGGAGAATGGAAGATCGGCATGGTCCACCGTTCGTTGGTGTCGAAGATCACAACGTGGAGGGCGGCCCTCGCAAATCGAAAGGACGTAGCCTTGCAGTACAAACCCTGGCTCCTTGGAAGCTCCTTGCTCCTGGTCCTCGCCGGATGCGCCACGGGCCGAGGTCAGGGCCTGTTTTCCGGGACACACGCTGACGCCACGCCCCCTCTTTCGTGGGGCAACATCGTGCTGACGGGCCAGCTTGGAGGTAACCGGACGGTCCAGTACCTGGCCTCTGACATCGGGTCGATGAAGGTGTCCGTCCTCGACGCGGGCAACGCCAATTCGGTCGTGGCCTCTACCCTTTACAGCGGCTCGAGCCTCGCCAGTCATCTGGTCTCCAACGCGTTCACGTTCCAGGTCGACAACCTCCTGGTGGACAAGGGCACCACCCCGTATTCGTACAACGTCCGGGTGGATGCCTACCTCGACACCTCGGGGACCATCGACATCGGCACCGCACAGACCGCCTCGCCGTTCGCGATCGCGACGGGCCAGACGACCACCCTCACCAGCTTCCCCGCCCTGCAGCTGATACCCACCCCCGTGGGCAACGCAACCGCGACGGGGAGCAACGCCGTCACCATCGTCGATGCGACGCCGCCCCCCATCACGTTCAACTAGGAATGCGGCAGGCGTGAGCCAGAAGTACCACGCGGACACGAGCCCGTCCCGGCGCCGCCCATGGCGGTGGCTGCTGGTCGGCCTCGGCCTCGCCGGCTGCCAGTGGCCTCAAGCGAGCGGGCAACCGGGCCCGCTCGCCACGGATGGCGGAACGGTCGTCGTGACGGGACGTTCCCTTCTCGCCGGCCAGACACACCAGGCGGGCCGCCAGGTCCAGTTCCTCGCGTCGCAGCTGGCGGCCATCCGCCTGGTCATCACGGACCTCGCAACCGGGACCACGGTCACCCACGACTACATCCCCCCGGACCTGCCCCGGACCAGTGGCGGGCAGAGTCCGTTCTCCTTTACCGTTCTCGATCTCCCCGCTGGAACCTACCAGGCCACCCTGACGGCCTACGTGGACGCCGCCGAGGCGGATGCCGTGGGGACCACGACATCGAGCCCGTTCACGGTGACCGCCGGATTCACCGAGGACATCTCGACGCCCCCGCTCGCTCTGGCGCCGACCCCCGTGGGTTCGTGGACGGTGACCAGCACGGTCACGTCGAAACTACCCGGCTTCGAGGTCACCGGCTACACGTACCGCGTCGTCGAGACCGACGGGACCTCGGCCTCACGGCATGTCGAGACCGCCGGGACCGCCCTCACTCACACCTGGGGCGACCTGATGGCCTTCCCGGCTGGCATCAGCACGGTATCGGTCACCGTCACGGCCCGCGACGCGCAATCACCTCGTCCGCTCTCGGCGACGGTCCTCGCCACGGGGGCGATCGCCCCGGGCGCCACGATCAGCTCGAACGTCACCGTGGGGTTCTGAAGGTTTTCCACGTCGAAAGGGTCCCGCTCTGCGTGATCCCCTGCGGAAAGCGATCCAGAACAGGCTCGAGTCGCCTCAACGGCCCTATGGCAGCGCCCCCGTCACGGCCCTGGCCGCATTGACCCGGCCCCAGCCGTAGAGGTCGTCGAACCCCGGCGCGCCCAGGTCGTCGGCCGTCTGCGCCAGACGGTTCTTCACCCGATCCGCCCAGGCTCCGGTGTCCTCGCTGCCATCGGTCGGGGAATAGACGGCATTGATCGCCGCCGCGACCCCGGCCACGAAGGGAGCCGCCGCGCTGGTTCCGTTGAAGAGCTGGTACGCGTTGGTGTAGTTGCCGTTGGTGCCCTCCGCCGTGGTCCAGATGTAGTTGCCAGGAGCGCTCACCCAGATCTGGGGGCCATGATCCGAGTACGGGGTCAGCA
>JAJYIO010000169.1 GCA_021790035.1 bacterium
CCGCTGGCTCGATTCTTCGTGCGGACGCCACGACCGCGCAGAGAGACCCCTTTGCACTGAAAACGATCTAGGGCACCTCGACACCCCGGCGCACGTCCCCCATGGCCAAAAGGATCCGTCCGAAACTAACACGCCGGGCAAGCAAGGAGTTATGATCACTCTCGGTGTCGGTATTCTCGGTCCGTGGGGGGTCGTTCGCGAGCACGGACCGTCCGTTCGGGAGTCCCGCGGCTGTGAACCTCACGAGGGCCATTCCGGCTGGGTCGTACTTTGCGCTCATCCGGTCCGAAGAGCAAGATGTCTCGCTGCTGAGCGAGGTCGACGGCAGGGCCAGTATCGGAGAGGGGCCGATCTTGCAGGCCGCACCGCCTTACGCCGTCCAGGACTTCGAGTTCTCACCTTCGGGCGACAGGCTCTTCTGCACGCTGAAGGACATCCGGCGAGGCCCCGACGACCTGGTGCTGGCGGTCTGCGACTCGAGGGGCCGGATACAGAAATTCGAAGGCTACTCCCAGGTCTTCGCCAGCTGGGTCCAAGATGGCAGTCGCCTGCTGGTGCGGAGTTCGTCGGCGTTCGGTGAACGCCCCCAGGTCTCGCTGTTCGACGTCGAGACCGGCGCCATGGACGCCCTGGACGCTCCTTCGGACATGTTCTTCAAGCACGACGTCTACGACCCGGAATTCCTGGTGAGCTTCAAGCGGCTGGCAGATGGCCAGCTGGCGGTCAACTACCTCGACGCCTCGGGTGCAGAGCGCGAGCTGCTGCGAGAGAAGAACGAGATCCGGGAGCTGCGTTTCTCGCCCGATCGCACCAAGGTGGCCTACTTCTACAGCTATCCCTATTACAAGTGGCTCTCGGGCTGGCGCGTGGTGGTCGTCGATGTCGCGACGCGCGGTCGGACGACGGTCTTCGACGGGGTGGCCGAGTCGATCTTTCGCCTGCGCTGGGCGCCTGATTCCAGGGGCCTCTTGTTCGTCGCTTCCCTCCTCGGCATCCCCGAAAACCGCCTGATGGACATGGACATGTACGAGACGATGGGCGGATATGCCCCCGATCTCATCGGGAATGCCTACGTCACCTTCAGCATGAAGATGGATGGCTCGGATCGCCGCGAGGTCGCCCGGGACTGCTGGAAGTTCGACTGGATCTCGATCCCGGACTTCGAGCCTGCCGTCTTCGAGGACTGAGGATCCGGTCTTGCTCGACACCCGGCGAGGGTGGTTCGTGCCATGGCCGCCTGCGTGCGGCCCGATGGCCCCGACTTACTGCTTGATGTGCTTGACCAGCTTGACCTGGTTGACGCCGCGCTCGTCCGAGGTGAAATTGACCTCGTCCATCAACTTGCGCATCAGGTAAAGGCCCAGCCCGCCGACCCGACACTGCGACAGGTACTCCTTGAGGTCGGGGTCCGGGTGGGCGGTCGGGTCGAAGCGGTTCTGGCCGGTATCCGTGATCGCGACGACGAAACACTCTCCGTCCCGCTCGATGGCCAGATCGATTCGCTGCTCGGTGTCGCCGGAGTACGCGTGCTCGATGACGTTGGTCACGGCCTCGGTCACCGCGAGCTGGAGGTCGTGGATCTCGCTAGACGAGAGACCGACCTTCTGCCCGATGTCGGAGACGAAGTTGCGCGCAACGTCGAGGTAGTTGACGTCGGACGGCAAGCTGACGGTCACGGGTTTGAGCGAGGGCGCCGGCCCCTTGTCGGAATCTGACATTCTAGCGATCTTGCACCCCCACGGCCTCTCCGAATACCGCGACGGCCGCGTCGACGGAATCCGCAAACTTGAAAAGGGTGGTGAAGTCGAGGAGGTCGAATGTGCGATAGACGTCGGCCTGCGATCTCGCGATGACGAGATCGCCGCCGTTGTCCTGGATCGTGCCGATGACGCTCATGAGGACGCCCAGGCCCGCGGAGGCGATGAAGGGCACCTCGCCGAAATCCAGGACGATCCGGTAGAAGCCGCCCTCGGTCAGCTCCTGGAGCTTGGTCTCCAGAGGGGGGAGCGATTGGGCATCGATCTCACCCGACAGGTCGATGACCTGAACGGAACCCATCGTACGCGAAGTCACAGTAAGGGCCATGCGCTCATTATTCCCCAAGTAGGTGCAGGCCATCAAGCCCCGTGATACACTCACACTTTGCGACTATCTTGGCCACACTCGAAGATCTTCTGCCCTATCTGACGCGTCGACCCGAGTTCGATCGGATCCGCGAGGCGCAGAGCGCGCGCCTGGAAGGCGTGAGCGTGGCCGCGGCCCTGATGGTGGCCGCAAGTGTTCCTGACCCCTGGATCCTGGTCGTCCCGGACGTGGCCACCGCCCGCAAGGCCGTGCTGGATCTGGGCGCCTATGGGGCCGATGCGGCGTTCTTTCCGCCGATCGAGCTGTCGGCATACCAGGGGGTCTCGCCCGATCCCGACCTCGTCTCGCATCGACAGGAGGTTCTCGCGGGCCTGGCCCGGGGCGACCTCAGGCGCGTGGTCACGACGGTCGGGGCGCTAGCGGGCCGGGTGCCTTCCCCGACGGCCTGGCGACAGGCGATCGTCCGCCTGGAGGTCGGCCAGACCCTCGGTCCCACGACTTTGACCCAGGTCCTGGTCCAGCTCGGCCTCAAGCCGACCACGGCGGTGACCGAACGGGGCGAATTCAGCCGGAGGGGCGGGATCCTCGATCTCTGGCCGCTGCAAGCCGCAGAGCCGCTCCGCATCGAGTGGTTCGACGATACCATCGAGACCCTGCGGCGCTTCGACCCGACCACGCAGCGGTCGCTCGATGCCGCGGCGGCAGCCGAGATCTGGCCGGCGCGGGAGATCCTGTTACCCGGAGCTCAGTGGGGGGATGTCTCGGATGAGATTCGCTCGGCGGCGGCTCGGCAAGCGGGTCAATTTCGAGCCTGGGGACACCGCGCCGAGGCCGAGCGCTTGGTCGCGATCGTGGCCGATCACACCGACAAGCTCGGCCAGTTCCAGCCCTTCGAGGGCTGCGAGGTCTACGCCCCGTTCTGCCACGAGATGTCTCTCTTCCTCGATCACCTTCTGGACCAGACGCGAGTGCTCAGGTATGACCCCGAGGGAGCCCGCGGGCGGCTGGCCGATCACCTGGCGATCGAGGAGGCCGAGCGCAAGGCCAAGGTCCAGGCCGGCTTGATCCTCGAGGGGCCGGTCGGATTGCTGGCCACGGCCGAGGAGATCGAGACCCGGCTGGCAAGCTTCGCTACGATCGACCTCCTGCCTGGCGAACCGGATTTGCAGGGCATAGAGGCGAGCACGGATCCGGGTGTTGATCCGCTGTTCTGGTGGTCGCCGCCGGTTCCGGCCATGCCCAACCGCTTCGCGGACCTGGCCGAGGCTCTGGCCAGGCGATCGCGCTCGGGCGAGCGGGTGATCATCGCCTCGGCCCAGCCGCAGCGCGTCTTTGCCCTCCTCGACGAGCATAACTGCCATGCCACGGTGGGCGCCAAGCTTCCGCCGCCGGCGGCTCCGGATCGCTATTACGGCGGGGTCTGGATCTTCCGTGATGCGCTGGGAGCCGGGTTCGAGTGGCCGGCCCTGGGCATCTCGGTCTTTTCGGACCATGAGATCTTCGGGTGGCAAAAGCGCTCGGCCAAGACCAAGAAGATCCCGTTTGCCGGCACCCCCATCACGAACGTGGCCGAACTCAAGCCGGGCGACTTCGTCGTCCACCACAAGCACGGCATCGGCCGCTACCACGGCCTCAAGCGTCTGGTGGTCGACGGCCAGGAGCGGGAGTACCTGCAGGTCACCTACCAGGGGGACGATCGCCTCTACGTGCCGGTCGACCAGATCGGTCTTTTGTTCCGCTACCGCGGCGGCGGGGAGGTCGGGCCCAAGCTGTCCAAGATGGGCGGTGCCGAATGGGACAGCGTCAAGAACCGGGTCCGCAAGGCGATCCAGACTCTGGCCGAGGACCTCATCGCCCTGTACGCCCGGCGCATGGCGCTTCCTGGTCACGCCTGCGGACCGGACACCGACTGGCAGCGGGAGCTGGAGGATGCCTTCGCCTACCAGGAGACCGTCGACCAGCTCCGCGCCATCGAGGAGACCAAGGCGGATCTCGAGCAGCCCCGGCCCATGGACCGCCTCATCTGCGGCGACGTGGGGTTCGGCAAGACCGAGGTGGCGATCCGCGCGGCCTTCAAGGCGGCGGTCGGCGGCAAGCAGGTGGCGATCCTGGCGCCCACCACGCTGCTGGCACAGCAGCACTTCCAGGTGTTCCGGGAGCGCTTCGCGCCCTTTCCGTTGCGGGTCGCGTTGCTTTCCCGCTTCCGCACGGCCGCACAGCAGCGCGAGACCCTGCGCGGGCTCGGACTCGGCGAGGTGGACGTCGTCGTGGGCACCCACCGGCTGCTTTCCAAGGACGTCAAGTTCAAGGACCTCGGGCTCATGGTCATCGACGAGGAGCATCGCTTCGGCGTGGGGCACAAGGAGCGGCTCAAGGCGATGAAGACCCAGGTCGACGTCCTTTCGATGTCGGCCACGCCCATCCCGCGCACGCTGTACCTGGCCTTGTCGGGGGCCCGCGACATGAGCCTCATCACCACGCCTCCATCCAACCGCCTCCCGGTCAAGACGACCGTCGGCCCGTGGGATCCCGAGGTCACGCGCACGGCGATCCTGCGCGAGATCGAGCGTGGCGGTCAGGTCTTCTTCCTGCACAACCGCGTGGAGGACCTGGAGCGCTGGGCGTCCACGGTCGTCGAGCTCGTACCTCAGGCACGCGTCGCGATGGCCCACGGGCAGATGGACGAGTCGGCGCTCGAGGACATCATGCTGGCCTTCGTGGGCCGCGAGTTCGACGTCCTGGTCACGACGACGATCATCGAGTCCGGCCTCGATATTCCAGCGGCAAACACGATCTTGATCCACGACGCCGACAAGCTCGGGCTGGCCCAGCTTTACCAGCTGCGGGGCCGGGTCGGCCGATCCGATGTCAAGGCGTACTGCTACTGCATGTACGGGCCCGGCAAGGAACTGACCGACGAGGCCCGCGACCGCCTGGCCGCGATCAGCCAGTACACTGCGCTGGGCTCGGGTTACCAGATCGCCCTGCGGGACATGGAGATCCGGGGCGTGGGCAACATCCTGGGTCCCGAGCAGCATGGCCAGATGATGGCGGTCGGCTACGACACCTACATGCAACTGCTCGAGGAAGCCATCGCCGCGGGCCTGGGCCAGGAGGTGACGCCCCACGAGGAGGCCGTGGTCGATCTCCCGGTAACGGCATATCTCCCCGACGACTGGTTTGCCTCGCCAGAGTCCCAGATGCCAGGCGAACCGACCGCGCAGAAGGACTCGTCCCGGCCCATCGAGCCGGGCAGCGTGGCGGCGCTGGGCGACGCGATCTCCGACAAGATGGTGCAGTACCGCCGGCTGGCGGGCGTGGCGTCCTTGCGCGAACTCGAGCTGCTGACCGAGGAATGGCGGGATCGTTACGGGCCGCCGCCCTCGGCCGTGCGAAACCTCCTGCGGATGGTCGCGGTCAAGCTCAAGGCGACCGACCTGCACATCGCCTCGATCAAATCCGAGCGTGGCAAGCTCAGGGTCGCGCTGCCGCTGGCACGATCGGTCTGGGCCGAGATCCAGCTCTCCAACCCGGCCCTCTCGCGCTGGCAGTGGGCCGAGGCCGAACTCGCCCTGGACCGCAGCAAGCTCGCCGCCGAAGAGCAGTTGAAGGCCGTCGAGAAGCTGCTGGATGCTCTGGCTACTCCCGTGCGCGCAACCGCCTGAGGCGAACCGCGGTCCGACCCGAATCCCCGGGGCAGGAGTTCAGCGAGCGCCGGCCGTCTGGCCAAGCATGCCCTGGATCTTGCGGATCCGGCTGACCACGTCGAAGGACTGCTCGGAGATCTCCCCGTCCGCCTCGAGCATGGCTTCGGCTCGGGCCACGTCCCCGGACTGGATCGCCCGGACGGCGTTGCCGGCAATCTGGTGGAAGGTCGCGTGGGCCTTGCGCAGGCCATCGAGGACCTCGGGATCGTGGGCGAGCGCCCGGCTGCCCTCGCCGTAGATCCACTTCCCGAGCGCGCACTCGTTGTCCTTCGAGGCCACCGTCGCGTCGATCTTCTCCTGCCCGGCCATCAACAGCCGCAGCCTGATCTTCCAGTTGACGTGCGCGTCGATGGCGTCCTTGAGTTCCATTCTCTGTCTCCTTGGAGTAGCTCCGGGGCGAAAGGGTTCATCCCGGAAACCGGCCCTGACCTGGCACCGTTC
>JAJYIO010000170.1 GCA_021790035.1 bacterium
CCGATCTCCAGGGCGCGCCGCGCCGTCCGGTAGCTCCGGTCCGAGCTTCCGGGCAGCACCACGGCTGCGGCCACCACGGGCCCCGCGAGCGGCCCCCGTCCGGCCTCGTCCACGCCGGCGATCCGCTCGTATCCTTGAACGCGAAGCTTGCGCTCGGTCGACCACATCGCAGCCGAGTATAGCACCCCGCGAATCGAGGACGCCCCGGTCCGACGCTGCTCGCAAGCGGCGGTTCTGCGGGCGTGATAGGATCGGCGCGTCATGCAGATTCCCGAGAGGCCCGCGACGGAACGCGTCGCGGAATTCGTCGCCTCTCAACCATTCGCCCTCGACCCGTTCCAGCTCGAGGCCATCGGTCACCTCGCCGCGGAACGATCCGTGCTGGTTTCGGCGCCCACCGGGTCCGGCAAGACCGTGATCGCCGAGTATGCCGTCCATGCCGCCCTGACGTCCGGCCGTCGCTGCATCTACACCACGCCGCTCAAGGCGCTGTCCAACCAGAAGTATCGCGATCTCAAGGCGCAGCTCGGCGACCAGGTCGGCCTGATGACAGGCGACGTGGTCATCGATCCCGAGGCGCCGATCCTCATCATGACGACCGAGATCCTGCGCAACATCCTGCAGGCGGACCCCGATCGCGTGGCCGATGTCTCTCACGTCGTCCTCGACGAAGCGCACTACATCGCGTCCGAGGGCCGAGGGACGGTATGGGAGGAGACGATCGTCTTCCTCGGCAAGGAGACCCTGGTGGTCGCCCTGTCGGCCACCATATCGAACGCCGACGAGCTGGCGTCCTGGGTCTCCTCGGTCCACCGGCCGATGGCCGTGGTCTTCCACGCCGAGCGCCCGGTCCCGCTCGAGGCTTACGTGGCGCTGCCCGGCATCACCCGGCTCTTCGACGACAGGGAGCGCCTGGCCCTGCGTGCCTTCCGGGGAAATGCGGCAGAGCGGCGCCCGCGCCATTTCTCGGGCGGCCGCAGCTTCGCCCGGGAAGGCTGGATCGATGCCCCGGATCCCGTGTCGGTGGTCCGCGGGCTCAATCTCAAGCGGATGCTGCCGGCGATCTACTTCGTATTCAGCCGCCAGGGCTGCGAGGATCACACCCGGGACCTCGTCCACGCCGACCTCGAGCTCACGACCAAGGACGAGACCGTGGAGATCCAGGCGGCGATCGACCAGGCCGTTCGGCAGACCCCGGGCCTGCTGGGCTCGATCGCCTCGCGCCGCTGGATGGAGTTCCTGCCCGCGGGCGTCGCCCCGCACCACGCCGGCCTCCTTCCGCCGCTCAAGCTCTTGATCGAGAAGCTCTTCCAGCGCGGCCTGATCAAGGTCGTCTTTGCAACCGAGACCCTGTCGGCAGGCATCAACATGCCAGCTCGAACGGTCGTGCTGTCCAGTCTCGTCAAGCGCTCCGACGACGGAATGCGGATGCTGACGGTAGGCGAATTCCAGCAGATGACGGGCCGCGCCGGACGCCGTGGTATGGACGAGGTCGGCTACGGGGTGGTGCTGGCCAGCCACCGCTATACCCCGCAGGATGTCGCTCGCCTGGTAAAGGGCGCAGTAGAGCCGCTGCGCAGCCGCTTCACGCTCAACTACAACATGGTGGTCAACCTCGGCCACCGCTACGAGCCCCGGATCGCGCGACGTATCGTCGAGCAGAGCTTCGCGAGCTTCCAGGACGACGCGCTGATCGCCCATCTCCACGAGCAGCGGGACCGCCTCAACGCACAGATCTCCAGCTTCGATCCGACCTGCCCGGTCACGCGAGGCGAAGCCGGGGGGGGCCTCCGGACGGACTGGTTGGATCGGTTCGAGATCATGGCTGGCCGGCGGGAATCGGCCCACAAGCGGCTGGCGGCCCTCGACGCCCAGCGGCGCTACCTTTCGCGCAATGTCGCCGCCGACCTGCTGGCGCGGGCGCCGATCGGCACCTGGCTGCTGGTCCACGCCCCGGGCCGCCCCCGGCCCGAACTGGCGGTGCTGCTGGCCAAGCAGGCCACCAGGGGTGGCGACGTGCACTTCTCGGTTCTCACGAGCCTTCCGGCGATGCTGCGGCTGGGCACCCAGCACCTGGTCACGGTGCCCGAGGGACGGCCGATCGCGACGCTACCGGCGCACGTGCTGTCCAAGGCCAGCTCGTTGTCGTACCTGCAGCACAGGCGCCCGGACGGCCTGGAGTTCGACTTCGACCGGCAGGTGCAAAAGAGCGGGGTCGACCTCGCCGACATCGAGTGGGCGATGACGGAATCTCCCGAACTCACGAAGCTTCGCGCCAAGGTCGGCCAGCTCAACGCCGACCTGGCCCGGCTGCCCTGCGGGACCTGCGCGATGCGGCGCGAATGCAAGGATCAGGTCGCCGAGCGGCGGCTGCTCGACCAGGAGATCGCACAGGTGCAGGAGCGCATCGAATCGGTTCGCAGCAGCCACTGGCGTGAATTCAAGGCGCTGATGCAGGTGCTCGAGGAAGCCCAGTACCTCCGCGAGCGCAAGCTGCTGGCCCGGGGAGTGGCCCTGGCCAGCATCCGCACGACCAACGAGCTGATGGCGGCCGAGTGCGTTGCCGGTGGATTCCTCGAAGGCAAGAGCCCGATCGAGATGGCGGCGATCGTGAGCTGCCTGGTCTCGGAGCCGCCCAGAGGCCGCCAGTCCTGGTACGCCCTGCCGTTCGGCGCGGCCGTGCACGAGGTCCTGCGCGACCTGACTCGCATCGGGCGCGACCTCTTCCACCTCCAGACCCGCCACCGGGTCGATCTGCCCATATACCTGGTCACGGAATACGCCGGCCTCACCCAGGCCTGGGCCGAGGGCGCGACCTGGGCCGACCTGATCACCAAGAGCGGCATCGACGAGGGCCAGCTGGTGCGTCACCTGCGCCAGGTGATCGACATGCTGAGCCAGTTCCGGGAGATCCCCGGCGTCAGCGCGGGCTTCCAGGCGCAATCCCGGGAGGCCGCAGCTCTGCTCGATCGCGACATCGTCAAGGAAGTCTTCTAGCACGCTCACTAGAAACTCTCTGCTCCGGCTGCGCCGGCGGTGACTTGCAGGGGGCCTTGCCCCCCGCAAACTACCCCCCGCTGCGGGCAAGCCGCTGCGTAGCCCCGCTCAGCGGGTGGCGTTTCATTCAACGCTGTCGGCGCAGACGGTGGGGGACTCGCGACAGGCTCAACCCGAGGCGTCCTGCGGGGTCCGGCCGAAGCGCATGCGAGCGACTCATTTAAGGGACGATGAAGCCTCAGTTGATCTTCGATCGGGTCACGCACGTTCTGGCCGCTTCCGGGGAACAAGTACAAGAGGTAATTCGCCAGCGGGATTTACCGGAGAAAGAACCTTGGTCGACAAGATTTCGAGCAAACCCAGCCATTTAGCGGCCGTTCGGCCCCATGCGGCGGCTCCGGCTGCCCAGCCGATCCTCACCGCCGACTCGACCCAGCTCGCCAAGACGACGGCTCCCGGCAGCGCGCCCGTGGTGCGTACCCTCGACGGGCGAGCGTACTTCGGCACCGACAGATCCAATCCGGCCACGCAAGACCACGCCGCGCTCGATCAGACACTGGATGCGATGGTCGCCAGCCTCAAGACCCTCACTCCGGAGCAACAGGTCAAGCTGCTATCCGATCCCGGCTTCGCCATCGAGGTCCGCGGCCACGCCAGCAACCTGGGCAGCGCCAAGCACTTCGACAACCTCGCCCTGTCGCGCAAGCGCGCCGAGGACACGGCCAAGTACATCCAGAACTACCTGCACAGCAAGGGCATCGACATCCCGCCCACGGCCATCAAGACGACGGCCTGCGGAGCCCCCGGCTCGGCCAAAGCGGCAGATAACAACGATCAATCCGATCGCAGCGTCCACGTCGTGGTGACGCTCCCAGGCCTCAGCCCGCTGCCGAAGACGACGCCCACCACCACCACCCCGCAATCCGGCGGGCCGGCTCCAACCGACGGCGCCAAGCCGGGCGGTACCACGGGCACCCGTGCGGGCGCGCCATCCTCGGCCCCATCCAGCCCCGGTTCCACGGCTTCTGCCGGGACCGCACTCGGAGAGTTCGAGCGCCTCACGCAGCCACTGGACGGCATGCTCACCCAGGCCTCCGCCAGCGACGCGACCCTGGCCACACGAGAGGCTACCGTCACCAAGGCACAAGCCGCCCTCAAATCCGCGTCGGCCCTCGTCGCAGAGCTCAATGCCGACGCTCAACCGGGCGCGCAGGCTCTTCTCAACGGCCTGACCGACAAGACCACGGCCCTGGCCGAGGAGGCCAGCAGCGAGCGTGCCTCGCTGACGCAGCTGCAGGCCCAGCTCAAGTCGGATTCCGACCAGATCACCACGGCCGCCAGCGCCAAGGAGAAGACCTCCACGTCGTGGGACGCCAACGGCAACCCGGTCAGCGTCAGCGAGTCCCCGCTCCACGACCTGGCGGCGCAGCTCTTCGCCAAGTACCAGGACCCGAGCTCGATCGGCAAGGACCTGCCCAGTGACGCCCGTCAGGCGCTGTCCTCACAGATATCCGACCTCATGCGCAAGCTCAGCGAGATGGTCGCGCAGCATGCCAGCGACGACAAGTTCGACCCGACCGACAACGACTACATGTTCGGTCGACCAGGCCCCAAGTTTGCCAAGGCGTGGAACACGCTCAAGTCCATCCTGGCGACCACCGGAACGCCCACCGAGGCTCAGCGCACCAAGGCGATCTCGGCCCTCGACCAGATGGGCAAGGCCGTCAAGGACTTCGACGATCCGGTGGTCAAGCAGGCCACGCAGGCGGTTTACGAAGAACTCACGACCGAGGTCTCGAAGAAGCTGGCCGGCCAGTAGCAACGCCGGCTGGCGAGGCACGCCCACGCTAGCCGGGGTGAGCCGTCTTTTCGAATCAGCTGACCGGCGCTGCCGCCTCGATGCCGGCCTCGAGCATGACCCGGTCCAGATCGGCCAGGGCCCGCTCGGCCATCCGTTCGTGCCGCTGGCGCTTGTCGCGGACCGGAGGATCGAGGGGATCGACCAGGCCCCAGTTGCTGTTCATGGGCTGGAAGACGTCCGGATCGCAGCCAGACACGTAGCGCGTGAGGGCCCCGAGCATCGTCGTCGGGGGCAAGACGACCGGAACTTGACCTGACAGGGCACGCGCCAGGTTGAGACCGGCGAGCAGGCCTGTCGCGGCGGCCTCCGTGTAGCCCTCCACGCCGATGAGCGTGCCGGCCGCGAACCAGTCCGGACGGTCCCGCCAGGCGAGCGAGGGCTCGAGGAAGGCCGGTGCCGCCATGAACGTATTCTGGTGCATCACGCCGAGGCGGACGAACTCGGCATGTTCGAGACCGGGAATGAGGGCGAACACCCGCTTCTGCTCGGGCCACTTGAGCTGCGTCTGGAAGCCCACCAGGTTGAAGAGATCGCCGGCAACGTTGTCCTGGCGAAGCTGCACGACCGCCCAGGGGCGCCTGTCGGTGCGCGGATCGACCAGGCCCACAGGCTTCATCGGACCGAAGCGAAGCGCGTCCTCGCCACGCCGCGCCAGGACCTCGACCGGCAGGCAGCCCTCGAAGAAGGTCGCGCTCCGCTCCTGGTCGAGATGCAGGACGGCATTATCGGCGTCGCGCAGGGCCAGCCAGAACTGCTCGTATTCCGCCTTGTCCATCGGAGCGTTGAGGTACACGCCCTCGCCCTTGCCGTACCGCGAGGCGGCAAAAAGGCGCGATTCGTCGAGCGACTCCCGGGTCACGACGGGAGCGGCCGCATCGAAGAAATGCAAGTGGTCCCGCCCGACCAGCTCCCGGAGCCGCCCTGCCAGCGCCTCGCTGGTGAGGGGCCCCGTGGCAAGGACGAGCGGACCGGAAAGCTCCGTGACTTCCCCTCGCACGATGGTCACCCGCGGATGCGCCTCCAGACGGCCGGCGAGCTCGGCCGAAAAGACCTCCCGGTCCACCGCCAGGGCCGATCCAGCCGGCACCCGCGCCCGCTCGGCAGAAGTCAGCACGAGCGACCCGAACCGCCGCATCTCCGCCTTGAGCAATGCCGGAGCGCTGCCAAAGGTATCCGAGCCCAGCGAGTTGGAGCAGACCAGCTCGCCGAGATGGTCCGTGCGATGCGCGGGGGTCGCGCGCTCTGGCCGCATCTCGTGCAGCACGACGTCGATGCCCCGCTCGGCCAGCTGCCAGGCGGCCTCGGTCCCGGCCAGCCCGCCGCCGATCACGTGAGCCCGGGCTCGATCCACGCCCATCAGGAGTGGAAGAGCATCGTGGGCCAGATGCCAGAC
>JAJYIO010000171.1 GCA_021790035.1 bacterium
AGCAGAAGCTGCGCCTGCCGCATGGTCTGCGGCCACGCCACCAGGTGGAACCACCCCGAGCCCTCGAGAACGAGAGCTAACTGGCGCGACTGCGGGGAGTGGTCGCGATCGAGCCACGCGGTGCGATCGCGCCTCGCGATTCTCTCTTTGGAGGCCAGCAGGGCTCGGAGGAAGGCTCCTGCATCCGAGCAGAGGGCGACCGCTGGCGCGGGCGAGATCTTGGCAAGCTCGGCGGGGTCGATGTCGATTACCACCTTGCTGGCGTCGCGGGCGAAGTTCGCGTGGCTGTAACCGGTCTGCCCCGGATCAAGGCGTGCCCCGAGGATCAAGAGGAAGTCGGCGTTCTGCTGGGTGAAGTTGGCGCCCCGCTGGCCGATCGAACCCGGCCGTCCGGCGAAGAGCGGGTGATCCTCCGGAAGGAAGTCCAGCGCCTTCCACGTAGTGAGAACCGGGATTTGCAGGACCTCTACCAGTTCCAGGAAGGCCGGAAGTCCACCGCCCAGGCGTACGCCGTTTCCGGCCAGGATGACGGGTCGTTCGGCGGCGTCGAGCAGGGCAAGCGTGCGATCGACCAGGTCGTCAAGGCCCGCAACCGAGGCCGGATCGAGCGCTTCCGGAATGAACCCCGGCAGATCCTCGGGATCGATCGCCAGTGCCTGGACATCGAGCGGCACGTCGAGCCACACCGGGCCGGGTCGGCCATGTCGCGCCAGGTACAGGGCCTTCTCGAGGTGGTAGCGTACCTGCTCTGGCTCCGTGAGGGTGACGGCGTACTTCGTGATGCCCGACACCATCGATACGATGTCGATCTCCTGGAATCCGCACTGCCGCAGGCCCCGGCCCGTGGCCAGATCGGCGCGCTTGACCTGGCCCGACAGAAATATCGTCGGGGTGGAGTCGAGCCACGCCGCGGCCACCCCGGTAAGGGCGTTGGTCCCCCCAGGACCGGTCGTGACCAGAGCGGCGCCCAGGTTGTTGGTGTACTGCCCGTAGGCGTCCGCCGCGATGGCCGCCGCCTGCTCGTGCAGGTTGGCCACGAACTCGAGCCCCTCGGTGCGGCCCACGGCATCGACCAGGTGCATGCAGCCGCCGCCCGGGAGCATGAAGAGGTGCCGGACGCCGGCATCCCGGATCGACTGGATCAGGTAGTCAGCGACGGTCAGGTAACTCACAAGAACCTCCCCTTCGGGGCAGTGACTTGCAGGGGGCCTTGCCCCCCGCAAACTACCCCCCGCTGCGGGCAAGCTGCTGCGTAGCCCCGCTCGGCAGGTGGGAACCTCCCCTTCGGGGCAGTGACTTGCAGGGGGCCTTGCCCCCCGCAAACTACCCCCCGCTGCGGGCAAGCTGCTGCGTAGCCCCGCTCGGCAGGTGGCGTTTCATTCGAGAGTGTCGGCGCAGACGGTGGGTAACTCATTGAATGGCGCCATTCTCGACAGCCGGCCGCGGTTCCGGTACGAAGTCGGCCAGGGATAGGATCTGCGCGAGCGCGCTCTCGAGCCCGCCATCGTCGATCCACGCGGCGTTCCATGGCCGGGGCGCCAGCACGCCTTGGACGCCGATCGCGAGAGCGCCGACAAGGTTGTTTGGATCGTCGTCCACCAGGACGTCTACCCTGCCGAGCTCGGCCAGCATCTCCCCCTTGCTCCTTGGGTTTTTACTCCGGTTGCTGTCCGGGAGATCCTCGCCATCGCGGGAGCTCGGCACGATGTGGAAAGAGCGGATCCACCGGCCGAAGTGCCGCATCACCCACGATGCCGACGCCGACGCCGCCAAGAGGGGTGCCGCCGTGATGGCGATGTGCCGAAATCGACCTCCGTGCGCCTCGAACCAGGAAAGAACTTCCGGTGTGGGCGTGAGCTCGTGGAAGCGCTCGATACGGAACCGATCGAGCGACTCCAGGTAGGCCGATCGGGAGATCCCCAGCAGCGCGTCGGGTGGGTTCTGTCGGAGGTCCTCGTAACAGATGGCGCATTCCGGCTGATCGTCGCGCCAGGCCTCGAACCAGGAGCGCATCAGATCGTTCAGAACGTCGTCGACGTCCCAGGCGATGGTGAGCAAGACGAGAGGTCCTAGAGCCAGTAGGTGAGACGGGTCTTGCGACTGGAATTGCGCCCGATCGCTTCGTCGACGTAGTACGAGTCGTCCCTGGCGTGCGTCGAGGAGATCTCCTCGATCACGGCCCCTATCTGGCTCGAGAAGGCGTGACGGACCCCGCGTTCGACGGTGACGACATCGCCCACCTGGCACTGCACACCCACCCCGTTGAGGCTGAGGTCGATGCTGCCATGAACTACGTGGAAGGTCTCCTCCTTGAGGAGGTGGTATTGCTCGGGGTGCGACTGGCCAGGCAGCAGGACGATGAGCTTCTTGCAGTACTCGCGGTTGACCACCGTGATCATCGTCGCCCCGACCTCGTCGAAGCGCTCGAGGCCGTAGTGGTGCGAGAGCTCGAGCTCCACCTTCCTGGGTACCGCCACGTGGCCGGCCTCGAGAAAGGCCTTCACCCGCTGGACGATCTCGTACACGCGGTCGCGGGTGTCGATGACGCGGATCGACGTGTCGAGCAGCGGGGCGTCGGTCTCGATGGCAGTCTGGGCGTATAGTTCCGAGTACTTGGAAAGGCGGTTGGCGGTGATCTGCCCGACGGTCGCCGGAAAGGCCAGGTAAAGGTCCTCGGCGGCGATCCGATCGCCGGCCCCGAGCGGGCGACGGGCAAAGACGCCGCGGCGCAGGGCGTGCAGGCTCGAAAGTTCCTCGGCGTCAGCCGCGGTCCGAGCGTCCGTCGTGCCCACCATCGCACAGGCGCCGCGTGCCGCGGCGAGCCAGTGCTCGACCTGCTCGGGGGTGGCCGAGTAGCCGTTGGGCGCGTGGTCGCTGGTGGCGAGATCCACGTGCTTCTCGAAGACCAGCGCCCCCTTGGCGATGGCGATCTGGATCGCATCGGTGGTGTCGGGCGGTTCGTGGGTCGAGTAGCCGACGGTCACGTGGGGATAGCGGGCCCGGAAGAGGTCGATCTGCCCGAGCTTGAGGTCAGAGGGCGCGGTGGGATACTGCGCCACGCAGTGCATCAGGACCAGCGGGATCTCGCGGTGCTCGAAGAAGCTCACGACCCGGTCGATCTCGTCGAGCGTGGCGCCGGCCGTGGAGGCCACGACGGGCATGCGGGTATGGGCGACGCGCTCGAGCAGCGGCCAGTCGGTGAAAGAGCAGCTGGCGATCTTGGCGACGGCAAAGCCCTGCTCGGCGATCCGGTCGACCGAGGGCTCGTCGAACGGCGTGCAGATCGACAAGAATCCCTCGCGCTCGGCGGTGGCCTTGAGCGCGAGGAAGTCCTCTTCCGACAGGCGGGTCTGGGAGAACCGCTTGACGTACTTGATGTCCATCCGGTCGCGGTAGGCCGGATGGATGAAGGTGTCGAGGTCGCGGTACTGGAACTTGAGGCCGAAGTCGAACTCCGGAAAGCGGCGAGCGACCGCGCCCATCTCGCGGACGATCGAGAGTCCATGCTCGAGGCTTCCGCCGTGGTTGTTGGCCATCTCGAGGATGAACAGGAGCCGGCCCGGACGGGGCAGCTGTCGCCCCGCGGCTTGCGGGACGGTTTCCGCGGCCGCTTTGGAGTTCTTCGACAGCACTTCAGGCATGGCTCCGCGTCCTCGCTTGGCGCTCGATGAAGGTACGCATGGTTTCGACGACGAAATCGATCATCTCGAGGGTGAGCCCTGGATATACCCCGATCCAGAACGTGGCTTCCATGATCCGGTCGGTCTCGGACAGCGGGCCCACGACCCGGTGGGGCACTCCGCGGTAGGCGGGTTGTCGCAGCAGGTTGCCGCCGAAGAGCATCCGGGTGCCGATACGGGCGCTCTCGAGGTGACGGATGATATCGGTGCGCGTGAACGGTGCGTCCGGGTGGACCGTGATCGCAAAACCGAACCAGCTCGGGTCCGAGCACGGCGTGGCCTCGGGGAGGATCAGGAACTCCGCGAGAGGGCGAAGGCCTTGCTCGAGCGCGGCGAAGTTCCGACGGCGGGCGGCGATGAAGTCCGGGAGCTTGGCGAGCTGGGCCAGCCCGACGGCCGCCTGCATGTCGCTCAGCTTGAGGTTGTATCCGAGGTGCGAGTACGTGTACTTGTGATCGTAGCCAGGCGGCAGGTCGCCGAGCTGCCAGTCGAAGCGCTTGCCGCACGTGTTGTCGCACCCCGTCTCGCACCAGCAGTCCCGTCCCCAATCCCGGAACGACTCGACGATCTTCTTGAGGCGCGAATCGCCGGTGAGGACGCACCCCCCCTCGCCCATCGTGATGTGGTGGGCCGGGTAGAAGCTCGTGGTGGCGAGCTGCCCAAAGGTGCCGACATTTTGGTCCTGATACGTCGAGCCCACGGCGTCGCAGCAGTCCTCCACAAGCCAGAGATCATGATCCCTGGCCAGCCGTGCGACCGTCTCGAGATCGAAGGGATTGCCCAGCGTGTGGGCCAGGACGATGGCGCGGGTCTTCGGGCCGATGGCGTCGGCAAGCCGGCCGGTATCCACGTTGTACGTGGGGATCTGCGCGTCCACGAACACGGGCACCAGGCCGTTCTGCAGGATGGGATTGACCGTCGTGGGGAAGCCCGCGGCGACCGTGATCACCTCGTCGCCTGGCATCAGGCGGCGCTCGCCCAGCTGCGGGGACGTGAGTGCCGAGATCGCGCACAGATTGGCCGATGATCCGGAATTGACCAGCGACGCGTGGCGCAGGCCGAAAACCCTTGCGAACTCCTGCTCGAAGCCCTCGGCGAACCGGCCGGTGGTGAGCCAGAAGTCGAGCCCCGCCTCGACCACGTTGACGATCTCGGCGGCGTCGAAGACCTTGCCCGAGACCGGCACCGGCGACTCGCCAGGCACGAAGGGGCGAGCCGGGAAGGCCGCCGCGTGGTACTCGCGGACCTGCTCGCGGATCGTCGCGCGCAGCGCCTCGGCAGTTGGCGGGGGCTCGGCCGGTCGCGATGATTCCGCCGGCGGGGTCATGAAGCTGCCCCCGCGAGTTTTCGGCCTTCGAAGAAGGCGCGATACCAGGCGATCGTGCGGTCGAGGCCCGCGGCGAGCGAGAAGGCCGGCTCCCAGCCGAGCCGCGTCCGGGCCTTGCCGGCATCAAGGTACTGATGGCGGATCTCGCCCGTGGCCTCGTTGCGGATGTCGGGCTCGAGATCGGCCCCAAGCTGCGACAGGATCTGGTTGACCAGATCGAGAACCGTCACCTGGAGCTCGTTCGAGAAGTTGAAGCACTCGCCGATGAGCTGGCGGTCGAGGCTCATCTTCTGGGCCAGGTCGGTGTAAGCGATCGCGCCGTCCTCGACGTAGAAGTAGTCGCGAATGAACTGGCCATCCGATCGAATGACCGGGCGCTCGCCGTGCAGGACCGACCGGATCGTGCCCGGCACGATGCGGTTCCAGTTGAGATCGCCGCCGCCGTACAGATTGCCGCAACGCGTCACACACACCGGCAGGCCGTAGGTGCGGGCGTAGGACTGGGCGATGAGGTCGGCGCAGGACTTGCTGACGTCGTAAGGATGCCGACCGACCAGAGGCGTGTCCTCGTCGTAAGGGAGGTCGTCGTGGTCGCCGTAGGCCTTGTCCGACGAGGCGACGACGATCTGCTGGACCCGCGGGCTGCGGCGGCAGGCCTCCAGCAGAGCCCAGGTGCCCCCGATGTTGGTCTCGAAGGTCGAGAGCGGGTTGCGGTTGGCGATGCCGACGATCGTCTGCGCGGCCAGGTGGAAGACCGTGTCGATCTCGTACTCGCCCAGGATCCGCTCGAGCAGCGGCCCGTCGCGGACGTCTCCGCGCACGACCTTGACCCGGTCGAGCAGGCCGCCGCTCACCATCTCGCTCTGCGGCACCCAGTCGCGCACCAGGGCGACGACATCGGCCTCCAGGACCAGCAGCCGCTTGACGAGCCACGAGCCGAGCAGCCCGGTCGCGCCGGTGACCAGGACCGGCCGGTCCCGCCAGAAGGAAGTGTTCAATTCCAGACTTTCCAGGGAGCCGCCCCCGAGTTCCAGAGACTCTCGAGCAGCCGAACGTCGCGCAACGTGTCCATGCACTGCCAGAAACCGTGGTGGCGACAGGCGACGAGCTGCCCCTCGGCGGCCAGGCGCTCCACCGGAGTCGATTCCCAGGACGTGTCGTCGCCGGCGATGTAATCGAGTACCTGCGGCTCGAGGACGAAGAATCCA
>JAJYIO010000172.1 GCA_021790035.1 bacterium
CAGCACAGCAGGTGGCGTTTCGTTCGACGCTGTCGGCGCAGACGGTGGGTAACTCATCTAGCTCTTTCGGACGCCGTACTTGACCTCGCCGCGGCTCCGGCTGGCCAGTTCGGCCTTGGCATAGCGGCTGGGGATATCGATGTCGAGGACGTCACCGCAGATCCAGCGCGTGATCTCGAGAAGTTGCCGGAGGTCCACGCCCGTCTCGATCCCCATGGAGTCGAGGACGTACAGGAGGTCGTCGGTGGCCAGGTTGCCGGTCGCCCCCGGCGCATACGGGCAGCCGCCCAGGCCGCCGATCGAGGTGTCGAGCGTGGTCACGCCGTGATCGATCGCTACCAGGGCGTTGGCCAGCGCCGTGCCGCGCGTGTCGTGAAAGTGGCAGGCGAAGCGCGCTACCGGAAGTTCGTCGAAGATGGTGGAAAGATAGCGATCGACCTGCATCGGAGTGCCCAGTCCGGTCGTGTCCCCGAGGGAGACTTGCTCGACCCCCATGTCGAGGAGGTCGCGAGCGATGCGAACGGTGTTCGAGGCCGGAACGTCCCCTTCGTAGGGGCAGCCGAAGACCGTCGAGATGTATGCCCTCATCCGAACGCCGTCGGCGTTCGCCCGGGCCGCCACCTGGCTGCAAACCGCCAGGGCCTCGGCCACGGACTTGTTGATGTTCTTGCGGCTGTGTGTCTCCGAGGCGGACAGGAAGAGCACCGCCATGTCGACCCCGGCCTCCCGGGCCTTGTCGTATCCGATGAGGTTGGGAACCAGGGCCGTATACTCGGTGCCGGGTCGGCGGTGGATCCGGCTTGCAACCTCGGACGCATCGGCGAGCTGCGGAATCCACCTCGGATCCACGAAGCTGGTGATCTCGACCTGCGGAAGACCGGCTGCGGCCAGTCGCTCGATGAGCTCTACCTTGTGCTCGGTCGGGACCGTGCGGCTCTCGTTCTGGAGGCCATCGCGGGGGCCCACCTCGACGATCTTGAGGCGTTTGGGAAGGGCGGCGAATGGCATGGGACGAACTCCGCTCAGCTGAGTTCCAGGATGGTGTCGCCTTCGTTGACGAAGTCTCCGGGCTGGACCTTGATGAGCTTGACGGTTCCGGCCTCGTCGGCCTGGATGAACATCTGCATCTTCATGGATTCGAGGCAGGCCACGTCCTGGCCTTCGGCGACGGTCTGTCCGACCTCGACCGGGATGTCGAGGATGGTGCCCGCCATGTGGGCTTTGATCTCTGGCATTGAAGAATCTCCGGGGACTACTTGGTAGGGGGAAGGGGCAGCCTTGCCGGGGGCGCAGGCCACTAGACGAGGACGGGCTGATCGATCCGCTCGAGGAACCCGGTGTCGATCTGGGCCGATGCGAAATGGGGGTGGGCCGCAACGCGGCGCAAGAGCGGCAAGTTGGTCTTGAGTCCCGTCAACCGGACGCCGTCGAGGGCCTCGATGAGATGGGCGACCGCATGCTGGCGATCGGTACCGTGAACGACCAGCTTGGCCAGCAACGGATCGTAATGTGGGCTGATCACCGAGCCATCCGCGATGAAGGTATCCACGCGCACGTTCTCCGGCCAGGCGACCTGCTCGACCGTTCCGGGCGAAGGCATGCCGGTGACCGGATCCTCGGCGTAGATGCGAACTTCGATCGCATGACCCTCGTGGCGAACCGCCTCCTGTCCGAAATCGAGGGACTCGCCGGCCGCGATGCGCAGCTGCCAGACCGCCAGGTCCATTCGGGTCACGAACTCGGTGACGGGGTGCTCGACCTGCAGCCGGGTGTTCATCTCGAGGAAGTAGTAGCGGCCACTGGCGTCGAGCAGGAACTCCAGGGTGCCGGCGTTGACGTAGCCGAGCTTGCGAGCGGCGGCGACGGCGACCGCGCCCATCTCTTCTCTAAGAGCCGCGCTCACCGCCGGGGAGCCGGCCTCCTCCACCACCTTTTGATGGCGGCGCTGGATCGAGCACTCTCGCTCCCCGAGGTGGACGACATGGCCGTGCGCGTCGGCGAGGACCTGGATCTCGACGTGACGGGGACGCACCACCGCCTTCTCGAGGTAGAGGTCGCCATTTCCGAAGTAAGCCCGAGCACGGCTCGAGCAGAGCTTGTAAGCCTTGTCGAACTCGTCCGGGGACGCGACGAGCTGCATGCCGATGCCGCCGCCGCCATGGGCCGCCTTGAGCATCACGGGATAGCCGATGCCATCGGCCTGACTTCGGGCCGCCTCGACGTCAGGTGTGGGTTGGGACGTGCCCGGAACGACCGGAACGCCCGCCGCCGCCATGAACCGTCGTGCCTCCACCTTGTCGCCCATCGCGGCGATCGCCTCGGGCGGAGGCCCGACCCAGACCAGGCCCGCGGCCTCGACCTGCCGCGCAAAGGCAGCATTTTCCGACAGGAGGCCGTAGCCCGGGTGCACGGCATCGCACCCGGCCGCCTGCGCGATCTCGAGTATGCGTGCAGCGTTGAGGTAGCTGGCGGCCACGGGCGGAGGCCCGACCAGGTAGCTCTCGGCCTGCGTGGCGTGGGGAGCCTGGGCATCGGCTTCCGAGTGGATCGTCACCGGAATCGCGCCCACCGCGTGGCATGCGCGGATAAGGCGCATGGCGATCTCGCCGCGATTGGCGATGAGGATCTTTCGGAACATCGTCGTTCTCTGTCCTGTTCGGCCGGCTGCGGACCGGGTGCAACGGTCGAGCGCCCCTCTCGAACACCGGCTTTGACGAGGCTTATCATACACGATTGCCGGCTGCTCGAGGCGGTTTCGACCCCGTAAGGATTAAGTCCGGGGTAAACTCTGGAGAAGCTACGCAACCCTGGGGACTCTCGGGCGATAACCACCCCTTGGATGGAGAGAGGTTTCGTTTCCGGGAGGTCTCGTGGCCAAGGTAGATGGGATGCTCGGCGCGGCGGCGACGCCCAGCCTGCAGCCGTCCTTTCGCCTTCAGATCGGCCCGTCACAGGACCTCGGTCATTTCCAGGACGTCTACCAGCCTTCGGGTAGCCAGGCCAAGGCGGGTCCGGAAGTCCAGTCGGGGGCTCTGGTCACGTCTCTCGACGCGGCGCTGTCGAACATCCGCGCATTCATCGCCGAGCAGGCCAAGGGGGCCTGGACGGTTCTCAGCGGTACCATCCGCTGGATCGAGAATGGCGTGGTGAAGACGGCTACCTGGGTGGCCACGCGGGTCAAGGCGGCCGGCGCCTTCGTCGTCGCCAAGGTGCGCCAGGCCTGGGATGCGGTCAAGGGTTGGGCGATGAAGGCGGTCGAATTCCTTCGCGCCATGGCCGGGATGGCGTTCCTGGACCACAATTCCAAGGCCAACCAGAAGGAACAAGAGAAGAAAGCCCGCCAGCGCAAGGCCGCGGACCGTCATTCGGCGGCTGCCCACGCTGCCACGGTCTCCTCGGAGCGCCAGGCCCAGAGCCAGCAGCAAGCCGTCCGGCTCGACTCCCGAGCCGAGTCCGCCGCGGCCGCGGTCCAGCGCGCTGCCCTGTCTGGCACGGTTCAGCACGTTGCGATGCCAGCGGTGCCCGGTGCCGAACGGTTCCAGATCGTCGACGACTTCGACCTGCGTCAGGCCCGCGAGCGCCAGCAGTGGCAAGCCTCGTTGACCGCCTGAAGCCTGGAATCCCCCATCGGGTCTGACCTTTCGGGGATCGCATCAATAGAACCGGCCCGATGCGGTATAACTTTCCCGGGGACTCCACGGAGAGGCAGGGGAAGATGGCCACGGTGCTGATTTGCCCGAACCCCGGGTGCCAGAGCGAAGTCACCGGCAGGTTCTGTAGCCGGTGCGGCGCTGACGTCGCGATGATTGCCTGCTCGACCTGCGGCCAGCGCCACCCGCCCGAGCGGCTCGAGGCAGATGCGCCCGCGTGCGAGGCCTGCGGAGCACCGCTTTCCCGCCAGCTCCTGATCGTCGTGCCGCCTGGGCACGATCCGGGGGCTTCCCGCGGAGATCTCCTGGCGGACGGGCGATACCGTGTGATCGGACCGGTGGCTGCGGGCCAGTATCTGGGGCTTGCTACCCAGCCCAATGCCAAGCGACTGGTCGTTCCGCCAGCCACCGGGGCCGCAGCGGTCTATCTGCAGCTGGCCCGTCATCGCGGAATTCCGACGTTGCTCGACTTCCACGCGACCGAAGACGGGAGCCAGATCCTGGTCCTTTCGCCGCCGGCCAGCTCGGAGGGCGAGCTTCACGCGACGCTGGCGAACTGCTGGCCTGGGGCCTCCCGGCGACGCCGGGTCTCGTGGCTGCTGGCCTGGCTGGATCTTCTGGTCACGACCACCGAGGCCGGATACGCGCAGAGCGCCCTCGAACTCGACAATCTCTTGGTGGCCCCCGATGACTCCCTTGGCGTCCGCGTCCTCCTTCGAGGCACCGACGACGGCCACATTCCGGTCCAGCTGGGCGAGGTCTGGCAGCGATTGCTGGGAACGGCCGAAAATGGGGCTGGCGGGGATTCGGGGGGCCTCGCGGTCGATCTGGCGCGTCGGGCTGCATCGGGCCAGGTCAGCCTGAGAGAGCTCCGAGACGAGGTCGCCGCGTGGAGACACCGGCCTCCCGTGGCCGTATCGCATGCCGGGGGGACGGATCCGGGCTTGCGCCGGGCGAACAACGAGGACACCTTCCTCGCCTGGCATGGCGATATCTCGAGGCAGGGGCCCGACGGGTTCGATGCTCTGTCCCGCGGGATCTTCGTCGTCTGCGACGGGATGGGGGGCCATGCCCGGGGCGAGGTCGCATCCCGGATCGCCGTCGATACACTGCAGGTCGCGGTCCGGGCTCTACTCGACGAGAGGGATCCAGCCGAGGGCGATTTCGCAGCTCGCCTGGCCGCAATCGTGCGGCAGGACGTCAACTCGGCGATCCACGACCTCAACGCGAGCGAGCCGGAATCGACGCTCAAGAGGATGGGCACGACGCTGGTCAGCCTGGTCCAGGTCGACGATCGAGCCTGGCGGGTTCATGTCGGCGACAGTCGCCTCTACGCCATCTCGGGCCGGGGCATCGAACAGCTGACCGACGACCACAACATCGGCACCCGGGACGTCAAGCGGGGCGTGGCCACCTTGCTGGAGGCCTTCCGGAGCCCGGTCGGCAAGCACCTGACCCAGGCGCTCGGTCCCAAGGGCAGCGAGTACGTGCAGCCCGACGTCGGCGAGCTTCCGCTCGAGGAACCCTGTGCGTTCGTCCTCTGCTCCGACGGCCTTTCCGACATGGTGCCGGAGCCCGATATCGAGCGGATCGTGAGGGCGCACTGGGACGACCCCGCCCGGGCGGTCGCGGAGCTCATCCGGGAGGCCAACGCGGGCGGCGGCCTCGACAACATCTCGGCGATCGTCGTGCGCTTCGAGCCATCCGCCGCGCTGTTTTAGGCGTGAAGGTGCGATCCGCTTTCGCTGCGCTGGAGTTCCCCGGGGCTGCGAGCAAGCCGGGCGGCTCCCTGCGGAGCCGCCCGGCTTGCAGAACCAGGATCAGTGGACGAGCGTGTTGCCGGGCTTGCGCGGAGGATCGCCCGCCGGACGGGGCGAGATCGCCGGATTGTCCTTGAACTGCCCGGTCAGCTCGGCGTTGATGGCCGCCCACTCGGGCGACTCCGCGACGTCGGGCACGATGGCGTCGATGGGGCACGCCGGGAGGCAAGCACCACAGTCGATGCACACGTCTGGATCGATGACCATGAAGACCTCGCCCTTGTAGTCGCCCGGGTAGATGCAATTGACCGGACAGACCTGGGCGCAATCCCCGTACTGTTCTCCCAGACACTTTTCGGTGATGACGTATGCCATTGTGTTCTTCGATCCTTAGAGAAAAAAAGGGCGCTACCTGGAATCCATCATAGCAAATCGGCAGGGGTCAGACGATCAGTCACCCGAGAGGATCTCGGCGGCCCCGGTCGGGAAGCGTCCCATCTGGTACTTGGAAAACACCAGCGCCCCATCCACCGTGACGTCGAAGACGCCCTTGGGACCCGGGACCAGCCGTGCCTCGACGCCTGTCTTCTCCCTGATTTCGGCTGCCAGACCGGCAGCCTTCGGCAGGTAGTTTCACTGGTTGCAGTAAGTAATCTCGATATCCATGCCGATCATCTTACACCCCTGCTCGCGCAAGTGGCCCGGGGCAAGTGAGTTACCCACCGTCTGCGTCGACAGCGTGGAAGGCCCCCTGCAAGTCACTGCCCCGAAGGGGAGGTTCCCACCTGCCAAGCGGGG
>JAJYIO010000173.1 GCA_021790035.1 bacterium
CGGCCCGACTCCGCGCCCCCCCCGTGGAAGAGCAGGACGGGAGGACCTTCGGCAGCCCGGACGATCTCCATGTCGTGCCAGCTCATCGTCGGCGCCCAGCCCCCGAGAGCCTTGATCGCAGCTTCCTTGGCAGCGAAACGTGCTGCCAGGGGGCGCGCTGGTTCCCGGTGGGCCATCGCGTACTGGCGCTCCTGCTCGGTGAAGACCCGGCGCAGGAATGCGTCGCCACTCCGGTCGATCGCAGCCTGGATCCGCCCGATGCTCGAGAGGTCGATCCCGGTGCCGAGGATCATGCCGGGATCGCCACCGGCACGGCGAGGGCTTCGAGGGCGGCTTCCAGGCGGCCCGGATCGCGGTGGCCGAATCCGATCCGGATCTGGCCCGGATAACCGAGGGTCGAACCGGGAATCACGAAGACCCCCGATCGCCGGACCGCAATCGCGAACTGCACGTCGTCGAGACCTCCCCGAGGAGCCAGCAGCATCGTGACGCCCGCGTCGGGCAACGAACCCGAAAACCGGTCCTGGTTATGCGCCAGCCAGCGCGCGACGATGGCCGCGTTGCGAGCTGCGATGGCCCGCGAAACCTCGGTCTCTCGCTCGAGTTCCGGCCACAGTGCCACGAGGGCGGTCTCGCTCGGCCGCGGCGCACTGTTGGACAGGTGTTCGTGCCATGCCAGGACTCGCCGTCCGAGGTCAGGATCCGTGCAGGCAACCCAGCCCAGACGAAGCCCGGGCAAGCCCCATCGCTTGGATGCAGAGCTCACGGCCAGGACTCGCGGCCCCATCCTCGCCGCGCAGCCGGGGCCGTCGTCCGTCACGCCCCGATAGACCTCGTCGACGATCAGGACCGCTTGCGACCGGTCGAAGACGACCTCGGCGAGTTCCGCGATGGCCAGCGTGCGTCCGGTCGGATTGTGCGGGCTGTTCACCACCACGACGCTCACGGATGGATCGAGCAGCCCTTCGATGTCCGCATTCTGCCAGGTGCCGTCGGGTGCCGCTCGCCAGCGGCGAATCGCGACGCCCAGGGTCGCCAGCCAGGGTTCGAAGAGGTAGTAAAGGGGATCCTGCAGCACCGCCGCGCTCCCGGGACGAACGGCGGCCAGCAACGCTGCGACCCCTGCCTCGGTGGCTCCGCACGTCAACACCAGATCGTCGGGTTCGAGACGGTCACTCGAAGCGATGAGACCGCGACAGTCGGCGGAACCGGTCGTCGGTGCGTAGCGGACGTCCCAATCGGTCAGGAAGTGGCCCATCCTCTCGGCATCGGCCGGCACCATCGTGCCCCCCAGATCGTGAGGGAGATCTTCACGGGGCTGATTGAACCACTCCTCGAGGGCCGGGCGCGCGATATCCATCGCGCCATGGTAGCAAACAGACGAGCCGGACACTCCAGGAATGCGGTCCGCCATGCTTCGTCAACCGCTGCAGTGCCTGCTCAGGTACCCGCCGTCTACGCTGCGCGGGCGCTTCGCGGATTTCCTCGCCTGGCGGACGTCTCCCAATCAGTGTGAACCGGTTGAGTCTTCCCTTCCGGTTGCCCGGAACCTTGAGTAACGAAACGGTTAGGGTGGAAGGGTGATCTTACTAATGCGTCGTTAAAATCACCCTAGTTTCACTTTAGTTGGCGAGAAGCTGGATCTGCTCCAAGCCGCCGGTGAACGAGGTTCCGGTCCCACCGAAGACCAGGCTGGCCACGTTGGCCGGCACCGTCAGGTTGAACTCGATGCTCTCGTTGTCAGTGGCAGCGCACTCCACGGTCGTTCCCTGTTGAGGAGTGCCGGCCCCGCAGGCCGTCGTTCCCGCCGGGATGCCGGCATTGGCGTCATAGAGCGCCGCAACGGACAGCTTGGAGCCGCTGGAATCCAGCATCTCGAGGTAGACCGGATAGCCGCTGGTCGGGTTTGCCTGGACACCGCTGACCGAGAGGTCGAAGCGCAGGATCTGCCCCTGCGGCAGCGCGACGGTCATCGAGGTCGAGCCGGTATTCGATACGGTCAGCTCTTGCTGCCCCGTCACGGAATCCGTGCCGAGGGTGAACCCCGGGGCCGATGCGAACGAGGAGAGCGCCAGCGTCGGGGTGGCGCCAGAACTCGAGGTCGAGCTGCTCGTGGAACCCGAACCCGAACTCGACGTGCTCGAGCTGCTCGAGGTCGAGGTCGTACCCGAGCTGCTCGAAGATCCCGAGGACGTCGAGCTGCCCGAGCCCAGCTGGGACTGGCGATCGGCGACCGCGGTCTGATAAGCGGAGAGGAGCTGCGGGCTGCTGCTCGAGAGCTGCTGGAAGGCCGCCACGCGAGCCGCTGTCGTCCCCGCGAGGGACTGGGCGGCCGTATCGGTAAGACTGCCCTGCACCGCCGAGATCACGGAATTGACGTCCGAAGCGCTGTAGCCCAGAAGCGATCCCGCTGCGCTCTGGAGCGCGTCTATCGCCAGCGTGCTGGCGGTGTCGACCTGGACCGATCCCTGACCGAGGGCCAGGTTATCCTCGCGCACCGTGGTCTGCCCGACCTCGTAAGCGGCTTCGACGACGTAGCTCCCGTCCGGAGCCGGCAAGGAGAAATGGCCCGAGGAATCGGTGTTGCCGGTTGCCGCGACAGTACCCGAAAGCGTCAACAGCGCGACCTGGACGCCAGGCAGCGGAACCTCCGGCGACAGCGAGAGCACGCCGAACGCGCCGACCAGGCCGGTCGGCGCTGCCAGGCCGCCCACGTTGTTGGAGACCAGGGCGTTGCTGCTATTCGAGATGAGGTTGCCGACGTTGTTGGCAACGAGGGCACTTGCGTTGTTTCCTACCAGCGTTGACGGTCCGTAGGCCGTCCCGGACAGAGTCGTCGTCGGTCCGCCATTGAGAGAGAGGCCGCCGCCCCCCAAGGCCTTCGAGAGCCCGCTTACGGAAAGGGCGCCATCACAACCCGACAGGGCGAGGGGTATGGCAAGGCCGAGCATCCATCGTCGCATATCACTCCCCTTTTCTTCGTCTTTCATTCCACGAGAAGCGAGGGTGATATCATGAATCTGAAGAAATCTATGCTTTAGGGTTCCCTTCTTCTGACGGGTTTCAGATCTTCGCAGTGGAGACCGAACCCTTGACTGCCAGGGGCTTGTTCGCGATGCCAATTCTCCAGCCAGGGACCGTGGCTCCGGCGTTTCGACTTCCCGCCAACGACGGCGGCGTCGTCGATAGCGGAGATCTCGGCGCGGCAGCGGTGCTCGTCTTCTATCCGGCAGACAACACCCCTGGCTGAAACCGGCAGCTATCGGAGTTGCGTGACAACTTCAACCGTTACCAGCAGGCGGGAATCTCGGTCTTCGGGATCAATCCGGCGTCTGCCGCCGCCCATGCGCGATACGCGGACAGGTTCGGGTTCCCCTTCCAGTTGCTGGCCGACGCGGGCAAGGAGGTCGCCCGTGCCTACGGAGCGCTCAAGGCCAGCGGAGGCATCCAGCGGTCCGTCTTCGGGGTTTCGAATGGCGTCATCCGGTTCGCCAAGGAAGGCATGCCCACCTCCGATGAGATCCTGGGCGCTATGATCGAGGTCTGATGTCGAAGATCGTCCTCGAGGATATCCAGAGTCACCCCGACGCACGCGGGGTAGCCCTGCAACGTGTGGGAATCCGGGACATCTCCATTCCGTTGCGGGTGGCAAGCAAGTCGGGCGGGCACCAGATCGTCCACACGAAGTGCTCGCTGTCGGTCGGACTTCCCGAGCATTTCAAGGGCACCCACATGAGCCGCTTCGTCGAGGTGCTCACCGAGTGGCGCAGCCGCAACCTTTCGGGTGCGGGCCTCGAGGATCTCCTGCGGGACGTCTGCCAGAGACTGGGTGCCAGCACGGCCCAGACGACCATCGCCTTCAAGTACTTCGTGGACAAGCGAGCTCCGGTCAGCGGCCTGATCGCACCGACGGACCTCGACTGCTCCTTCGAGGGGGAAATCGATGCGGACGGATCCTTTCACTTCACCTTGGGGGTGCAGGTCCCCGTGACGACGCTCTGCCCGTGCAGCAAGGAGATCTCTCGGTTCGGCGCCCACAACCAGCGCAGCCACGTGAGAGCACGGATTCGATACCGCACCGGGAGCGTCTGGATCGAGGACCTGGCGGCAGCGCTCGAGGAGCAGGCAAGCTGCCCGGTCTATCCCCTCCTCAAGCGCGAAGACGAGAAGGCGGTCACCGAGCGCGCCTACGACAACCCGCGGTTCGTCGAGGACGTGCTCAGGGACTGCATCCTCTTCGTGCGCCAGCTTCCCGGCATCGAATGGTTCGCCATCGATTGCGAGAACTTCGAGTCGATCCACAACCACAACGCCTGGGCGACGCATGAGGAATGGATCTAGGCCGACTTTCCGTGGGCTCGAACCCGAGCGCGCCCGCAAGAACCCGAACGGATGGCAGCCGTCCAGAAACCCGGTTCAGCTCTTGATCGTGTAGCCGTGGCGGCTGACGTTGAGGACGATCCGTGGATTGGCGGGGTCGTCCTCGATCTTCTTGCGGATGTTGCGGACGTGGGTCCGGATGAGATCGGAGGAGCCGACGTGGGGCGGGTAGCCGAGGGCGTCCGACAGCAGAACCCGGCTCGAAATCACGTGGTCGTGATGAGTCACCAGGTAATGCACCAGCGCGTACTCGCTACGCGTCAAGAGCGCCTTGCGATCGCCGACCCTCGCCTCGTAATTGGCGCAATCGAGAACCAGCTCGCCCACGGTCAGAATGTTGGCGGCAGCCTTCTGCTCCGGATTGCTGCGCCGCAGGTGCGCCTTGACCCGGAACAGCAGCTCGACGGGATCGAAGGGCTTGGTGAGGTAATCGTCCGCTCCCTCCGAGAACCCCTGGTACTTGTCGACCGGCTCCCCCTTGGCGGTCAGCATCAAGATCGGCACGGGATCGAAATTGGGCTGCTTGCGAATCCGCCGGGTGAGCTCGAAACCATCCATCTTGGCCATCATGATGTCGGTGACGATGAGGTCGGGTTGAGCCTGATCGATGAGGCTCAGGGCCTCCTCGCCATTGGTCGCGGAGACCACCTTGTAGCCTTCCTTGGTCAGCAGCACCTCGAGGAGCACTCGAACGTTGGGCTCGTCCTCGACGACCAGGATGTTGATGCCAGAATCAGGCATGTCTAGGCAGGACCTCCGAGGTTACGATGGGCATCGACTGGCAACATCACCTCAAGGGAAAGCTGCCCATCTTCACATATATTGCAGGCAACTCTCAAACTTTGCGTTACAGGTGTGATGCCAAGATATTGCGCGAACTGCTGGTAGTTCAGGGCCGTTGCTCGCACAGAAATGTGAGAAAGGGAGCGAGCAATTTTTACGGGCGAGTGAATGGTACCATCTTTTGTCGTCAAGCATGTCCGAATCCTTGCCGTTGTTCACAGGATCTTCCGGGTCACCGGATGCCTTGCCGGGAGATGACGTGTCCCTGCGCCTGGCTTTCGCGCACCTGGCCTGCGGGGACCGTCGGGCCGCCCTGGCCTGTTTCCGGAAGGCCGCCACGGGCGAGTGCCCGAGCTGGATCGCTGCGGTCAACGTCGGCCTGCTCGAACTTCAGGGCGGCGCCCTCGATGCCGGCATGGATGCCTTCGCCCTGGCGGCGCGGCTGGCTCCCCAGGAGGCGGCGCCGGCCGTCGCTCTGGGGGTCTGTTATCTCCTGGGAGGACAGCTCCGAGATGGCCAGGCGTGCTTCGAGAAGGCGCTGGCCGGGCATCGATCCTGTCTTGAAGCAACGTCCAATCTTGGGATCGTCCACGCGGCGCAAGGCCATCTTCACGACGCCCGGCAATGCTTCGAGCAAGCCGCCGCCCGGGCCAGCGCAGAGGCGTGGGCAGCCTGCAACCTGGGAGCGTTCTACGCGCTGGAGAACAAGGCCTTTGATGCGGAAGATTGTTTCCGGGCGGCCATCCTTCGAGACGAGTCCCTGGCAGCGTCCTACCGCAACCTTGCCGTCCTGTACCGGGCGCGGGGCATGGAGAGTGAGGCCATTGCCTGCCTGAACCGGGCGATGCAGCTCGAGCCCGGCCTGGAGTGGGGAATCGGTCCCTGGACCTTCGCACTTGCCATCATACGCAGGGGATTCGTCGGGATATCCTGATGGCGAAAGGTGCGTTTCAAAGGCCGAACATCGCGTGGATCGGCAAGCCGGGCCGATAATCCGGCCCAGATCCGTGGTCGATCCGGTTGTTGTCCGACTTCTCTG
>JAJYIO010000174.1 GCA_021790035.1 bacterium
GGGTGCCCGCGGTGCTGCCGCCGCCACCCACTCCGACAGAGCGCGTGGTAGTGTCGCCGCAGCCCGAAAGCCACATCGACAGCGCGGCGGACGTAAAGACCAGGCCGAGGGCCAGGACCTTTCTCCGCATTGGCATCGCTCCTCCCGAGGGTATGGGACCAGGGAATCCGTACTAGCTTTCTTGTCGGGTCTTGCGCTTGCCGAGTTTCCTAAGTCAAGATTAAACCGGACCTAAGCTTGCAGGACGTCTGTCCTCCCCGACGACCCCGGTCCGACGCTCGGCAGCCAGATAGACGCTCGCCCCCTGAAACGGATCTGACATAGATCGAGCGTACCCTGCTCAGACCCTTGAGGATCCAGAATTCCCGGATGAGCCCCGAAAGCCCGAGATTGCGTCTTCTAGCCCCCCGACCCCGCCGATGCTTCTTCGCGATCGCGATCTTCCTCGCAGGCACCGCCGCCCTGCCCGCTACCGCCACGACCCTGGCGGTTGCCAGGCGTAACGAAGCGGCTTCTCCGCGGCCCCTCGAGCCCGCGCTCGCGCTGTCGGGGCTCATCGCCACCGCCCTTCGAATCCATCCCGATATCCGGTCGGCTTCGGCTTCGGCGCGAGCCCAGGTCTTCCGCGTGAACGGAGCGCGGTCGGTCTACTACCCGCAGGTCGCCCTGCAGGGCGGAATCACCGAGACCAATGCCGTCACGTCCACGCAGATCGGCATCACCCCCTTCACGGAGGGCAACGCAGGCCTGTCTGCCAGCTGGGACGTCTACGCGTTCGGCAAGAACGAGAGCACCGTCGACCAGGCCCAAATCCAGGCCAAACTCGGTCGAATCGCGTACGATCAGGCCCGCCTCGACGTGACCTATGCGGTGCGGCAGGCCTACGTGGACTGGGTCGAGACGCGATCCCTCGTGACCGAGCAGCTGGTGCAGGTGCAGAATTCCCGGCAGCTCTACGACGAAGCCCTGGCCTTCTACCGGCACGGGACCCGGGCGTGGATCGACGTGACGAGCGCGCAGGCAGCTCTGGCCAGCGCATCGGCCTCCTATGTGGTCGACGTGGCCAACGAACGGATTGCCCGTCACCAGCTCGCCGACGCCGTGGGCATTCCCGCACTCCCGACCGGGACCCCGGCCTTTCCACCGGTTCCGGCCGTGGCCGCGGCGGCAGAACCCGCCCTCTTGAGCCAGGCCGAGTCGAGCCCGGCCGTCGCCAGCGCCCGAACCCAGGTTCAGCTCGCCCGGCAAGAGGAGCAGACCGCCGATCGCACCGGGCTTCCCGATGTCGCGGTCAGCGGATCGTACGGTGCTCGCAGCCGGGGGCAGCAGGTCGCACCGTCGTGGTCCGGCGGGGTGACGCTCTCGGTGCCGCTCTTTTCGGGCTTCGGCGTGGTGAGCTCGCGCGATGCCGCTCACCAGCTGACGCTCGCGGCCCAGGAGACACTGGCCAATGCCCGGCTCCAGACTCATCTGGCCGTGTCGCGGGCCTACCTCACTCTGGCCGGGGCCCGGCAACAAGTGCCGGCCGCCGAGGCGGCAGAGCGAGCGGCCAAGGTCAATCTCGACCAGGCCGAGGGCCGGTACCGCGAGGGTGTCGGGTCCATCATCGAGGTCAGCGATGCCGAGGCCCAGTACGCCGATGCGCAGGCCGCCACGATTCGCACCCTGGCAGCCTATCAACTGGCCATCGCCGATCTCTTGCACGCGACCGGCCATCTGGGAGTGTCGTCATGATAGAAGCCCCCCCTCGCCCCGGGACCGAACGCCGATCGCGCTGGGGCCTCCCCGTGGTCGGTCTGGCCATCCTGGCAGTCGCTGGCTATGCGGTCTTGCGGGCGCGCCTGGAGGGCGCTCCGCCCAGGCAACGTTTCATGCCGACGGTCCCGGTCAGCGCGGCCGTCGCCACCTCCCGTACGGTTCCGCTGGCCCTTTCGATCCCCGGAACGGTCGAGCCCTACGCCTCGGTCTCGGTCAGAGCCCTGGTGTCCGGACAGCTGGAGACGGTCGGATTCCAGCAGGGCAAGCCGGTCGAGCGCGGCCAGCTTCTGTTCCAGATCGACCCGCGGCCCTATCAGGCGGCCTTGACCCAGCAGCTCGCCATCGAGGCCAAGGACCAGGCCCAGGTTGGCCAGCTGGCGGCCAACCTCGCCCGAGACGTCGCCCAGAGCGACAACGCCGAAAAGGAGGCTCGGCGCTACGCAGCCCTGCTCAAGCTTCGCTACGTGTCCCGAGAGCAGTCCGACCAGTACGCGGTTTCGGCGACGGCGGCGACTTCCACCGTCGCGGCGGACCGGGCGGCGCTCGAGGCCGCACGCTCGACGGCCGATGCCGATCGTTCCGCCATCGCGACGGCGCGCCTCAACCTCGGCTACACGCGGATCACCGCGCCGATCTCTGGCGTGGCGGGCCAGCTCCTGGTCGATCCCGGCAACCTGGTCAAGACCGGGGATAGCAATCCGCTGGTCACGCTCAACCAGATCCAGCCCATCTACGTCTCCTTCCCGCTGACCCAGGATCAGTTCGCGCTGCTGCGCCAGTACCGCCACCAGGGCGCCATCGCGGTGCAGACCGTACCGGGCGGTGGATCGACCGGCGCGGCGGAGAACGGAACCCTCGCGTTCACGAACAACACCGTCGATCCCACGACGGGCACGATCACGGCGCAGGCTGTCTTCGCCAACGCGGATCGCCAGCTCTGGCCCGGGACCTACGTGCACGTCAAGGTGCAGCTCGCCAAGGAGGCGGATCGCATCGTCGTGCCGGCAGCTGCCATCTCCACGGGACAGAACGGGCAGTACGTGTACGCGATCCAGCCGGATCACAAGGTGGCCATGCAGCCGGTGACGGTCGAACGGAACTACGACGGGATGGCCATCGTCAAGACCGGCATCGCGGCCGGCCAGCGAGTCGTGACCGACGGCCAGCTGGAACTCACGAACGGCGCCAGGGTCAAGGTGATCGGGCGGTGAACCCTTCCGCGATCTTCATCCGACGCCCCATCGCCACGTTGCTGGTGATGCTGGCGATCGCCTTCAGCGGCATCCTGGCATACTTTGCTCTGCCCATCAGCGAGCTGCCGAACGTCGACTTTCCGACGATCTCGGTCAACGCGTCGCTGCCCGGGGCCAGCCCCGAGCTGATGGCGGCGGCCGTCGCCACGCCCCTGGAACGCCAGTTCATGACGATCCAGGGTCTGGCGAGCATCAATTCCTCGAGCACCGAGGGCTCGACCCAGATCACCCTGCAGTTCAACCTCGACCGCAACATCGATTCCGCCGCGGCGGACGTGCAGGTGGCCATCTCGGCCGCCGCTCACCTCCTGCCTCCGGGAATGCCGTCCCCTCCCACGTTCCACAAGGAGGATCCGGCGGCCGCGCCCATCCTGTTCATCTCCCTGCACTCCGACGCATTCTTGCTGTCACAGGTCGATCAGTACGCCGAGACCCAACTGGCGGAGCGGATCTCGATGGTCGAGGGCGTGGCGCAGGTCAACGTATATGGCGCGCAGAAGTACGCCCTCCGCGTCCGGCTGGATCCGCGACTCCTGCAGGCACGCGGCTTGGGCCCCGAAGATGTCGCCCAGGCAATCACCGAGGGCAACGTCAACCTTCCGGCCGGAAGCCTCCAGGGTCCCAACCAGTTCCTCGCGGTCCAGCCCAACGGTCAGCTGCCCGACGCCGCCGCCTTCCGGAACCTCACCGTGGCTTACCGAAACGGGGCCGCGGTCCACATCGGGGATCTGGGCCGGGTCGAGAACAGCGTCGAGAACGACATGATCCGGAGCTGGTACGGCACCAAGAAGGGGATCTCGCGGTCCATCGTCCTGGCGATCTCGCGGCAGCCCGGGACCAACACCATCGCCGTGGCCGATCAGATCCTCAAGATCCTGCCCCAGCTTCGCGCCGAGGTGCCCGCAGCGATCCACATCTCGGTCATGTACAACCGGGCCGTGAGCATCCGGCAGGCCGTCCAGGACGTCGAGCGCACCCTGCTGCTGACCATGGCCCTCGTCGTGGCGGTCATTTTCCTCTTCCTGCGTAGCGGAAGGGCGACGTTGATCCCGGCCCTGGCGCTACCGACCGCGATCATGGTGACGTTCGGCGCGATGTACGTCCTGGGCTTCAGCATCGACACCCTGTCCTTGATGGCCCTCACCTTGTGCACGGGCTTCGTCGTCGACGACGCGATCGTCGTGCTCGAGAACATCGTGCGACACACCCAGATGGGCAAGTCGCGCTGGCAGGCTGCGCTCGACGGCTCGCGGGAGATCAGCTTCACGGTCCTGGCGATGACCCTCTCGCTGGTGGCCGTCTTCATCCCGGTGCTCTTCATGAGCGGGATCCTGGGCCGGCTCTTCAACGAGTTCGGAGTGACCATCAGCGTGGCCATCCTGGCCTCGGGGTTCGTGTCCCTTACGCTCACGCCCATGCTGGCGAGTCGCCTGCTCCGAGAGCACGAGAGCCATGGCCGGATCTACAACCTCTTCGAGCGGGGTTTCGAGGCCTGGCGCAATGCCTACGTGCAGAGTCTCGAGGCGGTGCTGCGCCACCGTCGGGCGATGCTGGCGTTCACGGGCATCATCTTGCTCGTCTCGATCTGGCTGTTCGGCATCGTACCCAAGGGCTTCCTGCCGACCGAGGACGACGGGATGTTGGTGGCCTCCACCGAGGCCAACCAGGGCATCTCGCTGGACGGCATGACCGAGCACCAGAAGAAGCTGATGGACATCGTCGCCCACGATCCCAACGTGTCGCGGTTCATGACGGCCGTGGGCGCCGGGGGCCCCAACGGATCCGGAAACCAGGGTCGCATGTTCGTGATCCTCAAGCCCCAGAACGAGCGCAAGCTCGACATCGAGCACGTGGTCTCGGAGCTGCGGGCCAAGACCCGGTCCATCGTGGGTCTGCGCGTGTTCTTCATGATCCCGCCGGCGATCCGCATCGGCGGCATGATGACCAAGAGTCAGTACCAGCTGGTCCTGCAGGGCATCGACACGAAGGCCCTGTACTCGGCCACCCCCAAGCTCGTGGCCAAGCTCTCCCACATTCCCGGAATCGTCGACGTCAACAGCGATCAGGAGCAAGCCAACCCGCAGGTCGACGTGACGATCGATCGCGCCAAGGCCGCGGCTTACGGAGTCACCGCCGGCGACGTGGAGACGACGCTGGAGGACGCCTACGGCGGCCGGCAGGTCTCGACGCTCTACGGAGCGGCCGACCAGTACAAGGTGATCCTGGAGGTCGACCCGAGATTCGAGACCGACGCGTCGGCTCTGGGAATGCTCAACATCCGGTCGGCCGCGGGCAAGCTCGTCCCCCTCGAGGCCGTGGCCAGGCTCACTCCCGACATCGGCCCGCTGTCGGTCAACCACGTCGGGCCCTTCACGGCCACGACGATCTCCTTCGACGTCAAGCCGGGCTACTCGCTGGGAGCCATCACCGGTTCGGTGCAGCGGATCGCTCGCCAGACCCTCCCCGATGGGATTTCGGCCAGCTTCGCCGGAACCGCCCAGGTGTTCCAGGATTCGATCGGTTCGCTGGCCATCTTGCTGCTGCTGGCCATCGTGGTCATCTACATCGTCCTGGGGATCCTGTACGAGAGCTTCATCCATCCGCTGACGGTGCTTTCCGGCTTGCCCTCGGCAGGTCTCGGGGCCCTGTTGACCCTGCTGATCTTCCACAAGCCCCTCGACCTCTATGGTTTCGTGGGCCTCATCATGTTGATCGGCCTGGTCAAGAAGAACGCCATCATCCTGATCGACTTTGCCATCTCGGCGCAGCGCGACGGGAAATCGCCGGCGGAGGCCATCCGCGATGCCTGCCACGTGCGGTTCCGGCCGATCATGATGACGACGATGGCCGCATTGATGGGAACCTTGCCGATCGCCCTGGGACTGGGCGCCGGTGGGGCGTCCCGGCAATCCCTGGGCCTGGCGGTCGTCGGCGGCCTCCTGGTCTCCCAGCTCCTCACGCTCTACATCACGCCGGTCATTTACCTCTACCTGGACAAGCTGCAGCGCCGTCTCACCCCGGAGCCGATTCCCGTGCTCGCGACGGCGGACCTGTAGAAACGGGCCCCCTTCGATCCGAGAAGAGCAGGCAAGCGGCGCGCTTGCCATCAGCCGGGTTCCCTCGAGTCACC